>NZ_JBEZOK010000024.1:0-144368 GCF_040706515.1 Streptomyces sp. NPDC047880
GCCGCGAACGCCTCCAACTCACCACGCACCAAGCCAATCTCGTCCGGAGTCACACACCCTCAACGCCACACCAGGCCCGGAGGACACGCACCACCGCAACCGACCTGACCAAGCACTACTAGGGTGCGATCCGCACCCGGCGCTCCACCGACACCTGGTCCACGTCCGACACCCGCACGGTCGTCTTCATCGTCCAGTTCCCGGCGAGCGGCAGGTTGACGGAGTTGGTGCTCCAGTAGCCGCCCCGGTCGACGAGTTCGGCGTCGATCGGGCCGACCTTCCGGGAGGGCAGGGCGAAGGTGATGCGGACCTCGGGGACGACGATCAGGCCCTTGTCGGAGCCGGCGACCACGGCCTGGACGCCGTTCTCGCCGACGCGGGCCGGATCCAGGGTGACCTGGACCGTGCCGCGTCCGCTCACGGATGCCGTGCCCGTGTCGTAGGGCACGGTGACCAGGGTGGTGGGCGGCAGCGCGCCCGCCGGGGCCTGCCGGGCCGCCTCGGCCTGGGCACGGGCCGGGAGGGTCCCCGTGAGCACCGTGGTGATCATCAGCACCACCGCCGCGACGGCGGCCTCCACCAGGACGGACCTGCGCAGCAGGCGCTGGGCGTCCGGACCGGCTCCGGGCACGGGAGACCCCTCAGCCCCCTTGTCCGGCGTCCCGGGCTCCCCAGGGCCCTGGCCCTGCGCCGGTGCCCCGACCGGCTGCGGGACCCGCTCCTGGACGGCGGCCGCCCGGGTGACGGCCGCCGGGGCCGCGATCCGCGCCGTCCAGCGCCGTGAGTACCGGGCCGCCAGCAGCAGCACGGCCACCCCGGCCAGCTTGGCGAGCAGCAGACGGCCGTACGACGTGCCGGACAGCGCGGACAGGGAGCCTAGGCCGCGCCAGGACTGGTAGACGCCCGTGACGGCCAGGACGGTCACCGCGGCGAAGGCGATCCGGGAGAAGCGGGGGACGACCTCGGCCATGTCGGCCGCCAGGTCGCCGCCGGAGGAGCGGCGCAGGGTCAGCAGCAGCGCCACCAGGCCGCCGAGCCAGACGCCCGTCGCCAGCAGGTGCAGCACGGACGACGTCATCGCCAGCGGCACCTGGATCCCGGCGGAGGCGTGCTCGGCCGCCGCCCAGGTCAGGGCCAGGGCGGCGGCCAGGGCGGTGCCCGTGGCCAGGGCGAGCGGCCGCTGCTCGGCGTCACGGCGCCTGGACAGCCACATCAGGAAGGCCGCGGTCAGCAGGAGGACGGCCAGCCGGGCGAGCAGGGCCTGGCCCGGGCGGCCGGTGACAGTACGGCCGAGGGCGTCGGCGTCGAACGCGGCGGCCGGGCCGGTGCCCGCCTCGTACGGGGCGCGCAGCAGGAGCAGGACGACCGTCGAGCCCAGCAGCGTCCACCAGGCCGCCACCAGCGGCCGGCGCAGGGCGGAGGTGTCCGCGGGCCGGCAGAGCAGGGCGAACGCGGCCAGGCCGACGAGCAGCGCGCCGGCGAGGTAGGCGAGGTAGCGGGCGGCGTCGTTGAGGCCGCCGGTCAGCGGGTCCTCGGTCGGGCCCGTGTCGATCTGGGTGGTCGTCGCCGAACGCTTCCCCACGGAGAAGGAGAAGGCGCCGGAGACCGGGTGGCTGTCGGCGGAGACCACCCGCCAGGCCACCGTGTAGGTGCCCTGGGCGAGCTTGCGGGGCAGGCCGATCCGGGCGGTGTCGGAGCGGCCGTCCGCGTGCGTGGCCTCGCCGGTGTGGACGCGGCGCTGGTCGGGGCCGAAGACCCGGAAGGAGTCGTCGAGCAGGCCCACGGACTCGGTGAAGGTCAGGGTGACGTGACGGGGGGCCTTCCGGACGAGGGATCCGTCGTCGGGGTCGGTTCCGCGCGGGGCGGCGTGGGCGGAGGCGGGGGCTGCTCCGGCGAGGAGCAGTACCAGCACGGTGCCGAGCAGCACCAGGGCCTGGAATCGCCGGGGGCGTCCGACATTGCGATCCTCGTTCCGCCGTTGGTCCACGTGGTTCTCCGGGGTCGGGCTGGACGGCTCCGGGTTATGTACGGACGGGATCGGTGTAGTGCTCAACGGGCTCAGGGGGCGGACCTGGACAGTCCTGCGATCTTGTCGGCCACCGCGGGGTAGCGAGCCGTCAGCTCCGCGGCGTCGCCGTGTTCGTAGCCGTCGAAGGTGAAGCCGGGCGCCATCGTGCAGCCGAACAGGGCCCACTGTCCGGCCCCGTGCACCCTCCCGCCCATCCACGTGCCCGCGGGGACCGTGAACTGGACGTGCTGTCCGTGCAGGACGTCCGGCCCGAGCACCACCGTCCTCGCGGTACCGTCCGGGGCGAGCAGCAACAGCTCCAGGGGATCGCCCCGGTAGAAGTGCCAGATCTCGTCCGTCGGCAGGCGGTGGAGGGCGGAGAAGTCGTCCGCCGTCAGGAGCGCGACGATCGCCGTGCCCTCCGGCCTGCCGTCGGGTCGTTCGGCGCCGGCCCAGGTCTGGCGGAACAGGCCGCCCTCGCGCGGGATCGGTTCCAGGCCGTAGTGGGCGATGAGGTCCTCGGGGGTCACCCGGGGAACAGTATCTCCCGGTCCAGGAAGGCGAGCCGGGCCTTCTTCTCCGGCAGGTACACGTCCGGCAGGTCGATCTCGGGCAGGACCACCACCGGGCCGGGAGTGAAGCCGAGCCTGAGGAAACGGGAGATCGCCTTCTCGTTGCGCAGGTCCGGGTCGACCACGATCCGTCGGCGGTCCAGACCCGGCAGGACGTACCCGGCGATGGCCGTCACCAGCCGGGCGGTCCAGCCGCGTCGTCCGCCGTCCGGGCCCGCGGGGGCGAGGAGCAGGTGGACGCCGATGTCGCCGGGGCGGACCTGGTAGCACTCGCTCACGCGGTCGGCCTCCGGCTCGTAGGTCTGCAGGAGCGCGACCGGCTCGCCCTCCCTGACGACGAGGTAGGCGTGGTGCGTCTCGAGCGTGGCCATGTGGGCGTAGACGTCCGCGACCTGTCGTTCGGTCAGGTCGGTCATGCCCCAGAAGGCGGCCCGGTCCTCGCGCACCCAGCGGTGGATCACGGCGGCGTCGGCGCCGGGGTCCAGCGGCAGGACGCGGACGGTGCCGAAGCCGTCGGTCACCTCCTCGTGGACACAGGGGCGGGAGGCGTACGGGTCAGACATCGGTTTCCTTCGTCAGCTGGGCCCAGTCGGTGACGACCGGGACGAGGTCTCCCGCGAGCCACAGCGGGAGCTGGTCGCGGTGGTGGGGCGAGCCGGGGACGCCCGAGGCGCCGAGCGGGACCACCCAGCGGCTGTCCTCGCGCCGGGCCAGGTCCCAGACGTACCGGGCGGCCGGGCCCCGGGCGGCGCGGTCGGTGAGGCCCGGCACGCCCGAGGTGCACAGCACGCAGTCGTGGTCGCCGGACAGCCCCGGTTCGTCGTAGGGCTGCTCCGGCTCCAGAGCCCGCCAGGGGGCGAGGCGGTGGGTGTCGCCCCAGACCCCGGCTGGCGGCCGCGGGGCGACCTCCTCGATCGCCGCGCGGACGGCGGCCGGGCGGTCGATGCCGTACAGGTCCTCGGCCCGCAGCAGGTGTTCGAGGGCGAAGCCGACCCGCGGGACGAGGGCGAGCCAGGGCTGGAACACCTCCGGGTACGCCGGCGGGGTGGTGAGCGCGGCGAACGCCGGGTGCGCCGCGAGCCGCCGTACGACCGCTCCGCGCACGGCGGCGTAGAGGGCCGCGTCGGCGCTGCCGGCGTCCATGCGGCGGTCCCAGCGCAGGAGCCGGTCCCGGAGGGCGGCGGCCTCGGGGGTGAGACCGTCGAGGGCGTCGAGGTGGTCCAGGAGCGGGGACGCGGAGGCCAGGTGGGTGTCGGTGTGCAGGGCGGGCATGTCGGCGGCGGACCAGCGCTCCTGGCCCGCGAGCAGCGCGGTGATGCGGTCGGCGCGGTGCGGCGGGGCGAACTCGACGCCGAGGGGTTCGGCCGGGCCGCGCTGGTTGGCCATGACGGCGACACCGTCGGTGAGTCCGGCACGCGGTGACACGTGCCAGCCGCACCACTCGTGCCCGGGCTCCCACGCGGGCACCAGGCGCAGCCGGTTGGCCTCGGCGCGCAGCGGCACCCGCCCGGCCACGCGGTGCAGGACACCGCCCTCGGTGTCGGCGGCCTGCACGACGTTGACCGGCTCGGCCCAGCGATCGAAGGCCCGGTCCACATCGCCGACGCGACGGGCCCGCAGCAGCGGCAGCAGGGCACTGAAGCCGAGGTCGCCGGTGACCCGGGGCGGGTAGCGCAGACTGACCGCCACGGGCACGCCGGAAGGGCCGGCCGGGTGGTCCGCGCCGCCCGGGCGCGGCGAGTCCGCCCGGGCATCCGCACCGGCCGGGTCACCGTTCGGATCCTGCGGGCCTGCCGGGTCTCCGGGCGCCGCCGGCGCCAACGGATCGTCCTCGTGCGCCAGGTCCGCCGGATCGTCCTCGTGCGCCTGGTCCGCCGGATCGTCCTCGTGCGCCGGGTCCGCCGGATCGCCGTCGATGCCTTCGGGGCCACCGATGATCAGTGGGCCCCGGTCCGTCTCGATCACCTCGACCTCGACCGGCTCCTCGCCCGCCACCTCGATCGTCTCGGTGTGCCGCGACGCCCGCCGCCAGACGCCGTCCGGGTCGAGGGCCTCCACGCCGGCGCCGGTGCGTCGCAGCCGCTCCCGGTAGAGGTCCTGGTAGTCGGCCATGGCGTTGGTGATGGCCCAGGCGACCGTGCCGGTGTGCCCGAAGTGGGCGATGCCGGGGACGCCGGGGACGGCCAGACCCACGACGTCGAACTCGGGGCAGGACAGGTGGATCTGCTGGTAGACGCCGGGGTCCTCGATCCAGCGGTGGGGGTCGCCGGCGATGACGGCCCGCCCGGTGGCCGTCCGCTCGCCGCCGACCAGCCAGCCGTTGCTGCCGGAGGTGCCGGGGCCGTCGGTGGCGAAGAGGCCGATGGCGTCCGCGTCCAGGTGCGCGGCGACCTGCTCGCGCCAGAGCTTGGCCGGGAACCCGGCGAACAGGATGTGGGTGGCGAGCCAGACGCCCAGCGGCGTCCAGGGCTCCCAGCGGCCGGGGGCGAGACCGGTGCGGGCGAACTCCGGGGCGGTGGCGTCCGCGAGCCCCTCGTTGACCCCGTCGACGTACGCCCGCACCCAGCGCGCCGTCCCGGGGTCCCGTCTCTCCAGGTCCGCGAAACAGCGTCTCGCGGTGTCGTCGAGCCGGGCCCGTCGCGCGAACCGGTCCCAGGCCAGGGCGCTCCCGCCGAGGAAGGACGCCGAGGTGCCCTGCGCCCGGTGGCGCTCGACCTCCAGCTGCCAGGCCCGGTCGCGGGCGGTCACGAGGCCCTGTGCCCGGGCGAGTTCGGCCGCGCTGCCCGCACGCAGGTGCGGGATGCCCCAGGCGTCACGGTAGATCTCGACGGTCACGCTGTATCCCCATTATCCTTTAGGTTAGCCTTGCCTAAGTCAAAGCTGTGGCCGGAATCGTACGCGAAAGGCTGAAACGCGATGGGGCAGGGGCGGGGTTGGGAGGGCGCGGTCCTCAAACTGCTGCGCGGCAAGGACTTCGAGTTCACGGTGACGGACGTCGAGGACGTCACCCCGCACTACCGGCGGCTGCGCTTCACCGACGGCGGTCTGCTGGCCGCGACCGGCGTGCACCCCACCATGTGGGTACGGCTGTGGTTCGACAACGCGGGCAAGCCGCACCAGCGGGCGTACACCCTGGTCGACCCCGACGCCGAGGCGGGCACCTTCGGCCTGGAGTTCGCCCTGCACGAGGGCTGCGCCAGCGACTGGGCCAGGGCGGCCAAGCCGGGCGACACCATCGAGGCGACCGTCCAGGGCACCGGCTTCGAGCACCCGAGCCCCGCCCCCTCGCACGTCTTCGCCGTCGGCGACCCGGCCTCGCTCCCGGCCATCAACTCCCTCCTGGACGCCCTGGGCTCCGCACCGGCCACCGTCTGGTTCGAGGGCGGCGACGACGCGCTGCCCTTCCGCACCGACCCGGACCGGCACGAACTGCGCGCGGTACCGCGCCGGGACTCCGGCGCCCACCTGGTCGACCGCGTGAAGTCGGACCTGCCCGGCCTGCTCCAGGACACGGCCGACCCCTACGTCTGGATCGCCTGCGACACCGCGACGACCCGGACCCTCGCGGCGTACGTCCGCAAGGAGCTGGGGCTGCCCAAGCAGCGGGTGCACGCACTCGGGTACTGGCGGGCGACCTGAGCAGCGGCCGGGCCCGCCCCGGGGGATGATCGGGGCATGGACGTCACCCTTCACCTCGCCCAGGATCCCGAGGCCGACGCGCTGCTCGGCCGCAGTCCGCTCGCCGCGCTGGTCGGCATGCTGCTGGACCAGCAGGTGCCCATGGAGTGGGCGTTCAAGGGCCCGGCGACGATCGCCCGGCGGCTCGGCGCGGACGACCTGGACGCGCACGAGATCGCCGCGCACGAGCCGGAGGCCTTCGCCGCGCTGCTGTCCGAGAAGCCGGCGGTGCACCGCTACCCGGGCTCCATGGCCAAGCGGATCCAGCAGCTGTGCCAGTACCTCGTCGAGCACTACGACGGTGACGCCGAAGCCGTCTGGAAGGATGTCGGCACCGGCAAGGAGCTGCTGAAGCGCCTCGCCGAACTGCCCGGCTTCGGCAAGCAGAAGGCCCAGATCTTCCTGGCCCTGCTGGGCAAGCAGCTCGGCGTACGGCCAACGGGCTGGCGAGAGGCCGCGGGCTCCTACGGCGAGCCGGACTCGTTCCGCTCGGTCGCCGACATCACGGGCCCGGAGTCGCTGGTCAAGGTGCGGGCGCACAAGCAGGAGATGAAGGCGGCGGCGAAGGCGGCGAAGGCAGCCGGCAAGTAGGGCCCACCCGAACGAGACCCCCGAGGCCCGCCGCACACCGCCGACGGACGCGTCAGCCGCCTGGCCCGTTCCCCGCCGACCGACCCGTCACCCACCCGACCCGCTCCCGCAGACCGACCCGTCACCCACCCGTCCTCTTCCCGCCGACGGACCCGTCACCCACCCGGCCCGCTCCCGCCGACGAACCCGTCACCCACCCGACCCGCTCCCGCCGACGAACCCGTCACCCACCCGACCCGCTCCCGCAGACCGACCCGTCACCCACCCGTCCTCTTCCCGCCGACGGACGCATCAGCCACCCGACCCGCTCCCGCCGACGGACCCGTCACCCACCCGGCCCGCTCCCGCCGACGGACCCGTCACCCACCCGCGCCGGCGACCAGTCCGTTGCGGTTGAGCATCGCCAGCGGCACCCGGATCTGCGCGTCCGGCAGGCACTGCCCGTCCCGCAGCAGGGCGCCCAGATGCGGGGCCGGCCCTGGAAGGCGTAACCCGACGCGCTCCGCAGGGCCTCCCGGGGAAGGGCGGCGGCGCGCCCGGACACCTCCGGGGCGGCGGCCGACGGCATGGCCTCGCGGTCCGGCATGTTCACGCCCCTGTTCCGGGTTCATACCGCCTTGTGGGGTTACTTTCAGCGCCGCACCTCGCCGCCATGGCTGCGCCCGGAAGGTCTTGACCGGTAGGCTTTCCGTGTGATCTTCAAGCGCATCGGAAACGGCCGGCCGTACCCCGACCACGGCCGGGAAAGCACCCGGCAGTGGGCGGACGTCGCGCCGCGCCCGGTCCGCCTCGATCAGCTCGTGACGACCAAGGGTCAGCTCGATCTGGAAACACTGCTCGCCGAGGACTCGACGTTCTACGGCGATCTCTTCGCGCACGTCGTGAAGTGGCAGGGCGACCTGTACCTGGAGGACGGGCTGCACCGCGCGGTGCGGGCGGCACTCCAGCAGCGTCAGGTGCTGCACGCGCGCGTGCTCGAACTCGACTGATCCCCGGCGGTCGCTCGACCGATCCCCGGCGGTAGCGGGTTGGCCCTTTCGGGTTCCGCCGGGCGATGTCGAATGATCATCTAGTAGGCATCGCCGCCCAGGCGCACTACGCTGCGCTCATGAGCATGCTGACTCCCCCCGGCATGGGCGGCAAGTACCGCATCACGGGCAACAAGTACCCCAAGATGCGCCGGCCCCGGCGGCGCGGCAGGCTCGTCGTCCTGACCGTCGCGTCCGTCGTCGTGCTCGGCGTGGGCGGCTGGGGCACACTGCAGCTCATCGACGTCTTCACCGGCGGCGGCCGAAAGGCTTCGGCGGCCGGTGACGGGACGGACTGCGGCGTCACGACCAAGGCGAGCCCCTCGCCCAGCGCCAAGCCCGTCCCGCAGCCGCGCACGATCACCGTCAACGTGTTCAACGCGACCACGCGCAGCGGCCTGGCGAAGAAGACCGCCGACGAGCTCAAGAAGCGCGGCTTCAAGATCGGCGACGTGGGCAACGCGACCAAGCAGTACGACAAGCGGGTCAAGGGCACCGGCCTGCTGCTCGGCCCCGCCGCCGCGCTCGACACCTCGCTGCCCGTGCTCGGCACGCAGCTCCCGGGCGCCGAACGGCGTACCGACGCGGCCCGCAAGGGCGCCGCCGTCGACCTCGTCATCGGGGACGGCTTCAAGGAGCTGGCGAAGAAGCCGGACGCCGACCGGGCGCTGACCGAACTGGCCAGGCCCGAGCCGGCGCCCAAGCCCAAGAAGGGGTGCTGAGGGCCCGTCCGGCCTACTCGGCGGCCCCGTACATCCGGTCCCCCGCGTCCCCGAGGCCCGGCACGATGTAGCCGTGCTCGTTGAGCCGCTCGTCGACCGAAGCGGTCACGACCGTCACCGGCGTGCCCGCCAGCTCCCGCTCCATGATCTCGACGCCTTCCGGGGCGGCCAGCAGCACCACGGCGGTCACGTCGTCGGCGCCGCGCCGGATCAGCTCCCGGATCGCCGCGACCAGCGTGCCGCCGGTGGCGAGCATCGGGTCGAGCACGTACACCTGACGACCCGACAGGTCCTCCGGCATACGCGTCGCATACGTGGAGGCCTCCAGGGTCTCCTCGTTGCGGATCATGCCGAGGAAGCCCACCTCGGCGGTCGGCAGCAGCCGGACCATGCCGTCCAGCATGCCGAGCCCGGCCCGCAGGATCGGCACCACCAGCGGCCGCGGGTGGGAGAGCTTGACGCCCGTGGTCTGCGCGACCGGCGTCTGGATGTCGACCTGTTCGGTGCGCACGTCCCGCGTGGCCTCGTAGGCGAGCAGGGTGACCAGCTCGTCGGCGAGACGGCGGAAGGTCGCGGAGTCGGTGCGCTGGTCGCGCAGCGTGGTGAGCTTGTGGGCGACCAGAGGGTGGTCGACGACGTGGAGACGCATGTCCACCACAGTAACCGGGCGGGGTGCCCCGGCCTGCACGGCAAGCCCGCCGTACGGCCGCCACCCGGACGCTGGCGTCAAACCGCCCGTCCGGGGGAAGGTGGGAAGGACGGACTGGGGGTGGTGAACCTGATGCCCGACCGGAAATTCCGAGACGATCCGTTGCCGCGCACCTGGCCAGGGGCGGGCCCGACGCCCGACCGGCCGGACGGGACCGACGAGTCGGAAGCCGAGCGGCGCCGCCGTCGCGCCCGCTTCCTGCGCGACCTGGCTGAGGCCCGGGCGCTGCGCGACCGCGTCCAGCCGCGCCGCGCCAAGACGGCCCGGCTGCGGCACGCGATGCGTATGCGCACCTTCCGCTGGTAGGAAACGGGTGAGGAACCTCCGGCAAAGATCACGAACCGCGCGGAGGTTGTCGCGGGTGACCGCGCGTGCAGCAGGGCAAATCCGCGTACGATCCGCAGGTGGCGGCAACGAGCGTGCGGGCAGAACTGCCGGACACAGGGAGCCGAAGACGTCCCCTGAACGCCTTGTTTCTGCCACGATTCCGAGTGGGTGGGGCTCGGACGAGCACTCCCCGCCCGTAACCTCCGCCGGGGGGACCTCCAACCGGCACGCCTATGACCAGTGGGAGAGTCACGGTGTACTTCGCCGCACTGCTCGCGCGCACCGAAGACGGGTGGGAAGCGAGCGACACGGAGCTCGACGATGTGGAAACCCTGTCGGATCTCGCCGACCTGGCCCGTGAAGCCTCCCCCGACGAGGACACGGTGCTCGTGCTCATCGAGCAGGAGGACGCCTGGTTCGGCGTCGTCCGCGTGGACGGTGAGGAGGATCCTCGCATCTACGTGTCGGACGCCGCCGCCGCTGCCCGCAGCAGCTACGGCGAGATCCTGCTCACCGACGAGCTGCTGGGCCGCGATCCGGACGACGGGGACGACCTCGACGCCCTCGACCTCGACGGCACGGAGGACGGTGAGTCCGACGAGGACGACGACGATGCCGAGGACGGTGCCGGGGCCGCCGGCTCCGCCGAGTCCGTGCCGCACGGCCCGGTCGGCGACGCCCTGATCCTCGACGACCTCGGCGTCAGCGAGAAGGAGCTGCGGCTGATGTCGACGGACGCCGTCACCGAGATCGCCGAGTCCCTGGGCGCCTCGGAGACCCTGGAGACCGTCCGCTGACCGGTCGTGACGACGCGGGCGCGGGGGTCCCGGATCCGGTCCGGGACCCCTGGCGGCCCGCCATGCGACGCGCCCTGGACGAGGCCGCCGAGGCCGTCCGGGGCGGGGACGTCCCCGTCGGCGCCGTCGTCCTGGCCCCGGACGGCACGACCGTGCTCGCGGCCGGGCACAACGAACGCGAGGCCGGCGGCGATCCGACGGCCCACGCGGAGCTCCTCGCGCTGCGGCGGGCCGCCGACGCCCTCGGGGCGTGGCGGCTGACCGGCTGCACCCTCGTGGTCACGCTGGAGCCCTGCACGATGTGCGCGGGCGCGATCCAGCAGTCCCGCGTCGACCGGCTCGTCTACGGCGCCCGCGACGAGAAGGCCGGCGCGGCCGGCTCCCTCTGGGACCTCGTCCGCGACCGGCGGCTCAATCACCGGCCCGAGGTGATCGAGGGCGTGCTCGCCGAGGAGTGCGCCGGGCTGCTCACCGCGTTCTTCCGCGGTCGCTGAATACCGATTTCAAAGCACGCGGCACCTTGCTGTAAGGTCTCCCTCGGTAGCGTGTCCGAGCGGCCGAAGGAGCTCGCCTCGAAAGCGAGTGTGGCGCAAGTCACCGAGGGTTCAAATCCCTCCGCTACCGCTTCGGAAGGGCCCCGTCGTCAGGCGGGGCCCTTCGTGCGATCTGCCCCTTCGGGTGATCCGTCCTTCGTGCGATCATGTGCGCTGCATGGGACACCAGTGACAGGGGAGGCCGCGATGGCGGTGAACGCCAAGAAGGTCGCCGTCTACGCCGTCGTGGTCTTCGCGCTGTACGTGATCATCACGGACCCGGCCAAGGCCGCCGACTACGTGCAGATAGGCTTCCAGGGCATTTCGGACGCCGCCAAGGCCCTCGGCGACTTCGCCACGTGGGTCGCCAACGGAGGAAAGTGATGATCCGCCACCTGGTGCTCTTCAAGCTCAACGAGGGCGTCGAGCGTGACGACCCCCGCGTCGTGAAGGGCGTCGAGGCCTTCCGCGCGCTCGGCGACACCATCCTGGAGCTGCGCCACTGGGAGCTCGGCTGGAACGTCAGCGACCGCCCCATCGCGTACGACTTCGCCATCAACTCCGCCTGCGACGACGCGGACGCGCTGCGGCGGTACGTGGAACACCCGGACCACCAGGCGGGCGTCGCGCTGTGGCGGGAGTTCGCCACGTGGGTGATCGCGGACTACGAGTTCTGAGACCGGTTCCGAGACCGGCCGCTCCGGGCCCCCTGTCGCTTCGACCGGGGGTCCTTCTGTTGCCCGAGTTGATTTATGGGGCTTTCATCACTCAACACGTAGTTATGGGGTGCTTGCACACAGTGCACATGTCTTGTGATGCTATGACCGCTTTTGATGGAAGAGTTGACGGATGAGTTGACGATGACGAGGTGGAGTTGACCGTGCTGGCCAGTACCGCACCTCAGGCACCGTCCGCTCAGGCACCCTCCCCCCAAGCACCGTCCGCTCAGGCACCCCCCTCGCCGGCACCGTCCGCTCAAGCACCGTCCGCTCAGCCTCAAGGTGCGCCGGCTCAGGCCGCGTCACCGGAAGCCGCTCCGGCGGCGGCCCAGCGGAGCAGTCGTGGCGCCGACACCCGGGCCCTCACCCAGGTCCTCTTCGCGCAGCTCAAGGAGCTCCAGCCGGGCACCCCGGAACACGACCGCGTACGCGGGGCGCTCATCGAGGCGAACCTCCCGCTCGTGCGCTACGCGGCCGCCCGGTTCCGCTCCCGCAACGAGCCGATGGAGGACGTCGTCCAGGTCGGCACCATCGGGCTCATCAACGCCATCGACCGCTTCGACCCGGACCGCGGTGTGCAGTTCCCGACGTTCGCGATGCCGACCGTGGTCGGCGAGATCAAGCGGTACTTCCGCGACAACGTCCGCACGGTGCACGTGCCGCGCCGGCTGCACGAGCTGTGGGTGCAGGTCAACAGCGCGACGGAGGACCTGACGACCGCCTTCGGACGGACCCCGACGACCGCGGAGATCGCCGAGCGGCTGCGCATCACCGAGGACGAGGTGCTGTCCTGCATCGAGGCCGGGCGGTCGTACCACGCGACGTCCCTGGAGGCCGCACAGGAGGGCGACGGCCTGCCGGGGCTGCTGGACCGGCTCGGCTACGAGGATCCCGCGCTGGACGGCGTGGAACACCGCGACCTCGTACGGCACCTGCTCGTCCAGCTGCCCGAGCGGGAGCAGCGGATCCTGCTGCTGCGGTACTACAGCAATCTCACGCAGTCCCAGATCTCCGCGGAGCTCGGCGTCTCACAGATGCACGTGTCGCGGCTACTCGCGCGTAGCTTCCAGCGGTTGCGGTCTGCGAACCGCATCGACGCATAACCGCAAACACTGGCGAGATGTCACCGTCGGGAGGGAATCGCCCATCAGGGCGGTTGCCGACAGTTGAGAGCCGAAAACCCGTCAGACCCCTTGTTTGCAGGGCGTATTCGCGTCCCAGATGTCGACATGTCACTACAGCGTGTTGCCGACATGTGACATTCTGCGGGAAGCGCGTTTGCCGGAGCTCCGGCTCCGGTATTCAGGTGAAGGCTGCGTTCCTCAAGCGGGGGCGTTCGCCGCGACCGTCCCGCGACCCAAAGGGGGTGGCATGTCCGCAGAACAGGGCAGCTCGAAGGTGCTCACGCTCGCGGAGAGCGAGTCAGCTCCCCATGCTCTCGACTCACTCGGCTCCATCGATGACGTGCCGGCCCTCGCGGCCGAGCCCGTTCCGGTCCTTCCGGCTGCGGGCGCCATCGACACCCGCACCCTGTCCCGCTCCCTGTTCCTGCGACTGGCCGCGCTCGGCGAGGACAGCCCCGAGCGTGCGTACGTCCGCGACACGCTGATCGAGCTGAACCTGCCGCTCGTGCGGTACGCCGCCGCGCGGTTCCGGTCGCGGAACGAGCCGATGGAGGACATCGTCCAGGTCGGCACGATCGGGCTGATCAAGGCGATCGACCGGTTCGACTGCGAACGGGGCGTGGAGTTCCCGACGTTCGCGATGCCGACCGTGGTCGGCGAGATCAAGCGGTTCTTCCGGGACACGTCGTGGTCGGTGCGGGTGCCGCGCCGGCTGCAGGAGCTGCGGCTCGCGCTGACCAAGGCGAGTGACGAGCTGTCACAGAAGCTGGACCGGTCGCCGACGGTCACCGAACTGGCCGCTGTGCTCGGGGTGTCCGAGGAGGACGTCGTCGACGGGCTGGCGGTGGGGAACGCGTACACGGCGTCCTCACTGGACTCGCCTGCGCCTGAGGACGACGGTGGCGAGGGGTCGCTGGCGGACCGGCTGGGGTACGAGGACACCGCGCTGGAGGGTGTGGAGTACCGGGAGTCCCTGAAGCCGCTGCTGGCGAAGCTGCCGCCGCGGGAGCGGCGGATCATCATGCTGCGGTTCTTCGCGAACATGACGCAGTCGCAGATCGGCGAGGAGGTCGGCATCTCGCAGATGCACGTCTCCCGGCTGCTGACGCGGACGCTGGCGCAGCTGCGGGAAGGTCTGATCTCGGACTGACAGGGTCCTGACGGAGGGCTGAGGCGCGGTCGTCGGACCGCGCCGTCCGCCTGCGCCTGTCGCCGGGTCGGGGGGGTGTCCGTCCTCGAAACGGCGCGATGGGCCCCCAGACCGACTGACTGTCCGTTGACGCGCCAACCGCTGCGGGCGGACACCCCCGACACGTCCCCTGCTCGCCGTACGCGCGTGCGGGCGCGTCGTGGCTCGCCCCGGCTGCGGGCACGCGCCGCTCAGCCGCGCCCCGCTACGGCCGGGTTGCGGACCCACTCCGCCCCAGCAACGACGCCGGGTTCCGGAGAACCCGCCGTACGTCTTACGCCAGCGCCAGCCAAGCCACCGCCGCGACGATCGCCACGGCGACGACCACGCCGAGGATCACGCCGATGCGCGGGCCGCTGTTGGTGGATGCCGCCGCCTGACGGCCCTGCGGGGCCTCGTCGACGAACGCGCGGAACATCTGGGTGCTGCCGGCGGGGTCGTGATTGCCCTGCGGGGCCTGGTTGTTAGCCATGGCCCGAGACCCTAGCGAAAACGGCGGAGCTCCCCAAGTGGGGGTTGGGGTTCCGTTTGGGCCCGAGTGACCCCTACCGCCAGGCTCACCACCAGCACATTTACTCCCGCAATACTTGCCTTTGCCAACTTTTTATACCTGAACCCCCCTCTTTTATTTGCCTGCAGCAACCAACCGCTCCTATGGTTGCCCTAAGCAACGAAAGCGGGAGGTGTCATGGCCGAAAAGGCGCAGTACGAAGAGCTGGTCCGCCAGTTCAGCGCCTTCGGTGCCGTGAAGCGGGAGCTCGGCCGGATCATGCCCGCCGAGTGCCCCGGCGGGTCGGCAGCCGTTCTGACGCTGCTGGGACGCCACGGCGACATGCGCATGAGCAAGCTCGCCGAACTGCTGGCGGTGGACATGTCGGTCACCAGCCGGCACGTCGCGCACGTCGTGGACCGGGGCTGGATCGAACGCTCCCCCGACCCGGCGGACAAACGCTCACGCATCCTGCGCCTCACGCCCGCGGGCCACGCACAGCTCGACGAGCTGTCCCGGCGGACCACCGAAGTCCTCGCCGAGCGCCTGAGCGACTGGACCGACGAGGAGGTCGGCCAGCTCACGGACCTCATGGCCAGGCTGCGGGAGAGCTTCGACTGCCGGCCCGGGACCCGGGCCGCGCCGGCCGCTTTCGACCAGACCACCCGTACACCCGCAAGCACGTAAGAAAAGGAAGCCCATGGCAACGACCACACCAGCCGGTGTGCGGGCTCATGCCAAGCACGGGGGAGGGTCCCACGGCTCCTCCGGCGACGGCGCTCCGATGACGCACCGGCAGATCATGGAGGCCCTCACCGGCCTTCTGCTCGGCATGTTCGTCGCGATCCTGTCGTCGACGATCGTCTCCAACGCCCTGCCCCGGATCATCGGCGACCTCGGCGGCGGCCAGAGCGCCTACACCTGGGTCGTCACCGCGTCCCTGCTGACGATGACCGCCACCACCCCACTGTGGGGCAAGCTCGCCGACCTCTTCTCCAAGAAGCTGCTGATCCAGCTCGCGCTGGTCGTGTTCGTACTGGGGTCGGCGGCGGCCGGCATGTCGCAGAACCCGGGCATGCTCATCACGTTCCGCGCCGTCCAGGGCATCGGCATGGGCGGTCTGTCCGCGCTGGCCCAGATCATCATGGCGGCGATGATCTCGCCGCGTGAGCGCGGGCGTTACAACGGCTACCTCGGTGCCGTCTTCGCCACCGCCATGGTCGGCGGTCCCCTGGTCGGCGGTGTCATCACCGACACCGACTGGCTCGGCTGGCGCTGGTGCTTCTACGTCGGCGTGCCCTTCGCCGTGATCGCCCTGATCGTGCTGCAGAAGACCCTGCACCTGCCCGTCGTGAAGCGGAAGGTCAAGGTCGACTGGGCCGGCGCCTTCTTCATCACCGCGGCCGTCTGCCTGCTGCTCATCTGGGTGACCTTCGCCGGTGACAAGTACGACTGGATCTCCTGGCAGACGTACGCGATGGTCGGCGGGTCCGTGGTGCTGCTGGCGCTGTTCGTCCTCGTCGAGGCGAAGGCCAGCGAGCCGATCATCCCGCTGCGGCTGTTCCGCAACCGCACCATCACGCTCGCCTCCGTGGCCTCCCTGTTCGTCGGCGTCGCGATGTTCTCCGGCACCGTCTTCTTCAGCCAGTACTTCCAGCTGGCGCGGGACAAGTCCCCGACGATGTCCGGTGTGATGACGATCCCGATGATCGCGGGTCTCTTCGTCTCCTCCACCGTCTCCGGGCAGATCATCACCCGCACCGGCCGCTGGAAGGGATGGCTGCTGGCCGGCGGCGTGCTGGTGACGGCCGGCCTCGGGCTGCTGGGCACGATCCGGTACGACACCGAGTACTGGCACATAGCGATCTTCATGGCGCTGATGGGCCTCGGCATCGGCATGATGATGCAGAACCTGGTGCTCTGCACGCAGAACCAGGTGGAGCCGGGTGACCTTGGCGCCGCCAGTTCCACGGTGACCTTCTTCCGGTCCCTGGGCGGTGCCGTGGGCGTCTCGGCGCTGGGCGCGGTCCTGGGCAACAAGATCACCGACTACGTCGAGGACGGCCTGGCCGACCTCGGCGCGAAGGGCGCGGCCCTCGGGCACGCCGGTACCGGCGGTGGCGGCATCCCCGACCTCGACGCGATGCCCGCGCCGATCCGCACCGTCGTGGAGAGCGCCTACGGCCACGGAGTCGCGGACGTCTTCCTCTACTCGGCCCCGATGGCGCTGCTCGCCCTGCTGGTGTCGCTGTTCATCAAGGAGGTCCCGTTGAAGACGAAGGGCGGGCTGGCGCAGGCCGCCGAGCCCGAGACCCCCGCCGTGGCTCCCGCCGAGGCGGTCGCCGTCCAGGCTCCCGCCGCGGAGAAGGCCGCGCCGAGCTGGGCCGTGGCCGACACCGGGACCGCCGACGGCACCGGACCCGAGGACACGCGGCGGCTCGCCGCCGTCGCCACGGCGGAGCGTCCGGAGGAGACCTCCGGTGGTGTCCCGGTCCGTGGGTTCGTGCGCGGCGACGAGTCCGCGCCCGTGCCGCAGGCCGCCGTCACGCTGATCTCGCTGGCCGGGCGCCAGCTGGGCCGGTCCGTGGCGCAGGCCGACGGCTCGTACGCGGTGGACGCGCCGGGCGCCGGATCGTACGTCCTGATCGCCTCCGCCGACGGCTTCCAGCCGCAGGCCTCCACGGTCGTCGTGAACGGCGAGCCGGTCGCCTACGACATCCTGCTCAACGGCACCAGCGGGCTGACCGGCCTGGTGCGGGCCGCCGAGAGCGGGGCTCCGGTGAAGGACGCGATGGTCATCGTGACCGATGTGCGCGGCGACCTGCTGGCCAACGGGACCACGGGTGAGCAGGGCGAGTTCTCCTTCGCCGAGCTGGTGCCGGGGGCGGTGACCGTCGCGGTGAACGCCGACGGGTACCGGCCGCGCGCCCTGCCCCTCGAGGTGGGCGGCACCGGGGTCACCCGGGTCGAGATCGACCTGGACGCGGGCGCCCGGGTCCAGGGTGTCGTCCGCGCCCCGCACGGCCCGCTGGCCGACGCCCGGGTGACCCTGGTCGACCAGGCGGGCAACGTCGTCGGCTCGGCCACGACCGGGACGGACGGAGCGTACGCCTTCACCGACCTGGACGGCGGCGAGTACACCGTGATCGCCACGGGCTACCCGCCGGTGGCCACCGCCCTGACGGTCACGGGCGCCGGCACCGACGCCCACGACATCGAACTCGCCCACCCCGGCGAGTAGCCACGACCCCGGCCCGTGACAGGGGTGAGCGCGCTCTGAGCGGAGGTGCGCCCCCTGTCGCGGGCCGGCTTCTTTCTGAGGAGCAGCAGAGATGGGACTGACCGCGAGGATCCGTACTCGCGACGGATGGGCCGTGCCGCACGCGGTCGTCACGGTCGCGGACATGACCGGCGCGCAGGTGCTGCGGGCCGGAGCCGACGCGGAGGGTGCCGTACGGGACACGACGCCGATGGAGGCCGGGGCGTACACCGTCATCGTCACGGCTGTCGGCTACGCGCCCGCGGCCGCCAGCGTCATCGTCACCGCGAGCGGGCGGGCCGAGGTCGGCACGGTGACGCTGGCCCGGCAGGGCGGCACCGAGCTGCCGCCGCCCGGCCCGTGGACCGTCGACCCGGTGCACTCCAGCGTGGCCGCCGTGGCCCAGCACCTGGGCATCTCCAGCGTGCACGGCCGGTTCACGGAGTTCTCCGGCGCGATCGAGATCGCCCCGGACGACGTCACCAAGTCGCGTGTGGAGGCGGTGATCCGGGCCGCGTCGATCGACACCGGCAACGGCATGCGCGACGGGCACCTGCAGTCGCCGGACTTCCTGGACGTCGAGCGGTTCCCGGAGATCACCTTCCGGTCGGCGGGGCTGACGGCGGCCGGCTCCGACCGGTGGACCGTCCACGGCGAGCTGGGCATGCACGGAGTCGTACGGCCCGTGGACCTGGACCTGGCCTACCTCGGCACGGGTCCGGACCCGTGGGGCGGCACCCGGGCGGCGTTCCGCGCCACGACCGAACTGCACCGCGAGGACTTCGCGATGAACTACAACCAGGTGCTGCAGGCGGGCATCGCCGCCATCGGCACCACGCTGAAGGTGGAGCTGGACATCCAGGCCGTGCAGGGCGAGTCACTTCCGGCGGCGTGAGTCCGGCGCGGACACCCGCGCCACCAACTGGCCGCACAGATCCCGGAGCTTGACATTCCGGTCCTGCGAGGCCCGGCGCAGCCGCTCCAGCGCGATCCGCGCGTCGATCCGCTCCCGGGCCATCAGGATGCCGATCGCCTGGTCGATGACGCTGCGGGAGAGCAGCGCGGTGCGCACATCGGCGGCCGACTGGCGCCGGCGCTCGATCCGCAGCGCCACGTCGATGGCGTCCCCGGCCCGGGCCGCGAAGGCACGGGCCGCGTCCCGGCCCGGGTCCAGGGCCCGCGCCCGCACTCCGTAGAAGTTGAGCGCGGCGCCCTTCTCGCTCTCCACGACGACGGGCACCGCCAGCGCACAGCGGACGCCCACGGACAGCGCGTACTCCCGGTACGCCGGCCAGCGGGACTCCTCGGCGAGGTCCGGGGCGTACTGCTCCTCGCCGGTTCCGGCCGCGTCGACGCACGGGCCCGAGCCGTTCTCGTACTGGCGCAGGTCCAGCCCGCTGGGCATGCCGTCACTGCCGGCCAGGGTGAGCAGCCGACCGGCGCGGCGCACGGTGATGCTGCACGCGTCGGCGCCGGGCACTTCCTGCACCGCACGGTCGGTCAGATCCCGCAGCAGGGTGTCGAGACCGCTGCTGCGCACCATCGCCTGGTCCAGCGTGTCGGACGTCTCGGAGCTCATGACCGTACGGGTATCCCGTCACCACCCGAACACGCCCCCGACGTGACTCATGCCGCCTCAGGGCGAGTTGTCGCCCACGATCCGGCGGGCGAGGTCGCGCAGTTTCACGTTCTCCCGCTGGGAGGCCCGCACCAGGCTCTCGAAGGCCGCGGCCGCGTCGATGCCCTGGCGTTCCATGAGGATGCCGGTGGCCTGGCCGATCAGGTCCCGGGTGTGCATGGCCTCGGTGAGCTGCTCGCGCACGGTGGCGGAGTCCAGGGCGATGCTGACGTGCGCGCTGAACAGCCGGCCGACGCGCGTCGCCTCCTCGTCGAAGGCGCCCGGTTTGCGCGCGTAGGCCGTGAGCACGGTCAGCCGGCGGCGGTCGGCGCGCAGCCGCAGGCACAGCGCCGAGCGCAGTCCCAGGTCCGCCAGCACGTCCCAGCCGTCGTCCGCCTCGCTGTCCGTTATGCGGGCGATCGGGTTGTTCCACAACTGGTCCCACAGCCCGTGCTGTTCGCGGCCGGTGTGCCGGGCCTCGGCGGCGCGCACGACCTCGTCGGTCCAGGCCAGGGTGCGGAGCTTGTTGCCGCGCTCGATCACGGAGATGCCGGCGTGCTCGGCCCCCGGCATGAGATGCACGGCCAGGCGCACCGCCGTGCGCAGCGCACTGTGCGGCGTGAGGGTTTCGTGCAGTTGCTGAGACGCCACCGTCAGCGCTTCGGCCAGCTCGACGCCAGCCGGAAAACGGGGCAAATCAGGAAACTCGGACGCAGCCACCACGAACCTCTTCGGCATGCACGGCCATTGGCCGTGCGCAGGAGAGCTCCGCAGCACATTCCCGACTGCGAGCACAGGACGGACAGCACTCTAACTGCTCGGTTGCCTCCAAGTGACGTCCGGCCGACGCCGCCCCGAGAGCTTCCACCGCACGCCCCCCGCATGGTGGAATGGCCTCCGGGTCAGGAAGCGGCCTTACCGGAATCCGGACGAACGTCTGCCAGGTGAGCCGTGACCTTCTTCACGAATCCCACAGAACCGCGCGACCTCCCCGGCCGCGCCCACCTCACCCTGCCCGCCGAGATCGACTACTGCAACGCGGCGGAGCTGCTGCCACTCGTCATGTCCGCCGCCCGCGCCCGGGGCGACCGGCTGGAGGTCCTCGTCCTGGACCTGACCAAGACCTCCTTCATGGACTCCCAGGGCATCCGCCTCATCAACGACGTGCGGCAGCGGCTGCACCCGGGCGCCACGCTGCGTCTGGCGGCCCGGCCCGAGGGGGTCACCGGCCGGGTCCTGGAGCTGACCGGACTGCGCCGGGACGTGCCCGTGTACGACAACCTCACCGAAGCCCTGGGGTCGTAGGCTGCCGCCCATGGCACCGAACATCGCGACGAACACCCGCGTCTCCCTGGACGAGTTGCTCGACTTCGTACGCCCCCGGCACCACGCCATCCTGCTGACCCGGCGGGCCGACGGCACCCCGCAGGGCTCCCCGCTGACCTGCGGCGTCGACGACTCCGGCCGGATCGTCGTCTCCACCTACCCGGAGCGCGCCAAGACCCGCAACGCCAAGCGGGACCCCCGTGTGAGCCTGCTCGTGCTCAGCGACGACTGGAACGGCCCCTGGGTGCAGATCGACGGCGCGGCCGAGGTCGTCGACGCCCCCGACTCCGTCGAACCGCTCGTGGAGTACTACCGGAACATCGCCGGCGAGCACCCCGACTGGGACGAGTACCGCGCGGCCATGCTCAAACAGGGCAAGTCGATCATCCGGATCACGCCGGAGCGGTGGGGGCCGGTGGCGACCGGGGGGTTCCCGGCACGCCTGGTGGAAGGGGACTAGTCCCCGGGAGGGCCGCTCTCGCGGGCGACCATCGCCTCGATGCCCGCGATCAGCAGTTCCAGCGCGAACTCGAAGTCGCGCTCCAGCATCTCGGCGACGGTGTCGCCGCCGCGCGCCGCCATGATCTCCCGCGACTCCCGCAGGACGTCGGCCGCCTGCGGGGCCGCGGTCACGGCGTCCAGGGCCTGCTGGAAGTACTCGTCCACGCTCACCCCGCCGGCCGCGGCCCGGGAGGCGAGGTGGCCCTCCAGGGTGCCGTAGCCGTAGACGAACTGGAAGACGGCCGAGATCGTGCTCGTCATGCGCTTCGCGGGCAGCCCGGTCCTGCGGACGACGCGCTGGACGACCCGGGAGAACGCCAGGTTGTTGGGGCCGATGTTGAGGAAGACGCCGACCAGCGCGGACACCCAGGGGTGGCGCACCAGCAGCGTCCGGTACTCCCGGGCGAGCGCCCGCACCTGGTCCCGCCAGTCCTCCCCGGCGTCCGGGTCGGGCAGCCGCATCCCGCCCATGACCTCGTCCAGGGCGAGTTCGAGCAGGTCGTCCTTGGTGTCGACGTACCAGTAGACGGACATCGCGGTGACGTTCAGCTCACCGGCCAGCCGCCGCATGGAGAACCTGGCCAGTCCATCGGCGTCCAGCAGCCGCACGGTGGCCTCGATGATGCGCGCCCGGTCCAGCCCCGACGGCTGCCCGCCACCGCGCCGCCGGTGCGCCTTGCCCTCCAGCCAGACGCTGGACCGCGCGGCCTTCTCGGCTGCCTTCGCCATGGCGCACCTTCCTCGACCTCTTGCTGCCGGTCATGCTAGGCGCCCCTGAGGGCCGCGGGGAACTGCGCGATCAACCGCAGCGCGCCCGCAGCCGCACGAGGACCGCACCCCCGGGCTCCTAGACGGACTCTGCCCGCTCGGCCCGCCGAAGCAACGCGGCCGCGACCAGCCCGCCCGCCAGCACAGCGACTGCCCCGACCAGCTGACTGGTCTCCAGCCCGGAGGCGAACGCATCGGAGATCCGGGCCTTCTCCGCGGCCGAGTCGGCGGAGGCCAGCGCCGCCGGCAACGACGCCGCCGACACGGCGACCAGCGACGCGAACCGGGAGTTGAGCACCGCACCGAGCACGGCGACACCCAGCCCGTTGCCGAACTCGGCGAGCGTTCCGTTGATCCCCGCTCCCACCCCCGCCTTCTCCGGCGGGATCGCCCCCATGATCGCGTTGGCCATCGCCGGCATGGACAGCGCCACACCCGCCCCCATCACGACCAGCCCGAGCAGCATCCCGCCGTACCCGTGCCCACCGAGCAGCGCGATCGCCGCGAGCCCGGCGGACACCAGGGTCATGCCGAGCGCGATGGCCGCCGGCGTCCCCGCCTTCAGCACCAGCTTCGCCCCGACCCCCGTGAAGTTGAGCGCGACGACGGTCAGTGCCAGCGGCGCCGTCCGCAGACCGGCGTCCAGCGGCTCGTACCCGAGCACGAACTGCAGGTGCTGCGTGAGCAGGAACAGCGAGCCCGTCATACCGAACGCCACGAGGATCGCGCCCGCGACCGCGCCCACGAACTTCTGGTTGCGGAAGAAGTGCATGTCGAGCATCGGGTGCTCGGTCCGCAGCTCCCACAGCACGAACAGGCCGAGGACGACCACGCCGATCAGCGCCGAGACCAGCACCTGCGCGGAGGTCCAGCCGTGCTCGGGCCCGGTGATGATCGCGTACACCACGGCCGTCATGCCGATGGTCGACAGCACCGCGCCGACCAGGTCGGGCCGGTCACCGGCCTTGTGCTTCGACTCGGGCACCAGCGCGGCGACCGCGACCAGGCCGAGCAGGGCGACCGGGATGTTGATGAGGAAGATCGCGCCCCACCAGAAGTGGTTCAGCATCACACCGCCGATCAGCGGCCCGGCGGCGAACCCGAGCGAACTGACCGTCGACCACAGCGCGATGGCCTTCACGCGCTCCTGGTCGTCGAAGATCTGCACGACCACGGCCAGGGTCGTGGTCATCAGCAGCGCACCGCCGACGCCCATGCCCGCGCGAGCCGCGATCAGTTGGCCGGGGCTCTGGGACAGCCCCGCCGCGAGCGATCCCACGCCGAAGATCGCGAGTCCGGACATCAGCATCAGCTTGCGGCCGTAGCGGTCGGCGGAGTTGCCCGCGGTGAGGAGCAGGCCGGACTGCACCAGGGAGTAGGCGTTCATCATCCACTGGACGTCGGCGGTCGAGGCGTCCATCTCGCGGGTGAGCGAGGGGATGGCCACGTTCAGGATCGTGTTGTCGAGCAGCACGGTGAGCTGCGCGAGGCAGATGACACCGAGGATCAGCCAGCGCTGTGGGTGACCGCCCTGCGCGGTGAGGGGTGGGGCCTTTTCCTGGGGGGACGTTGTCATGCTGTACACCGTAGAACAGTTCCTATACGGCGTACAACGGAGTTTCGGCGCGGCGGCGAAGGGCGGTGGCTTTCGGCCACCGCCCTTCGGTCCCGTCGGGGACGTGTCAGCTGCTCGCCTTCTGCGTGAGGTCGTAGAAGGTGGACGAACCGGCCGTGACCTTCTTGAAGTTGGCCTCGACCCAGGACGTGATCCGGGAGGAGGTGCCGTCGCTGCTTCCGCCCATGCCGCCGCCCATGCCGCTCGATGCGATGAAGTAGTGGATCTTTCCGTCCGCCACGTACTGCTTGAACTGGGCGAGGGTCGGGGACGGGTCGGTGCCGTTGAAGCCGCCGATGGCCATCACCGGGTCGCCGGTGGACAGCTGGTAACTCGCCGCGTTCTGGGCGCCGATGGCCGCGGCGGCCCAGGTGTACTGGCCGGCGTCGGTCTCCAGCAGCTTCTTGGCCTGCGCGCTGACGCCGGCGCCGTTGAGCAGACCGCCGACGCCGCCACCGCCCATCCCGCCCGTACGGCCCGTCCCGTCGCCGTTCCGCTGGTTCTGGCCCGGGCCTTGCTGGTTCTGGCCGCCCGGGAAGCCGCCGCCCGGGAAGCCGCCGCCGGGGAAGCCGTTGCCCTGCTGGTTCTGGCCCGGCTGGTTCTGGCCGCCGCCCGGGAAGCCGCCTCCGCCGGGACCGCCACCGCCCGGGCCGCCACGGCCGCCCGCGACCGCCGGGCCCGCCGTGACGATCGAGCCGGTGTGCCCCTCGTTCAGGGTGGTGAGGGTGTACGCAGCCGGACCGGCCAGCGCGGCGACGAGGCCCAGCCCGGCCGCCCCCAGGGCCAGCCGGCGTCCTAGCCGGCCGGCGAAGATCAGGCCGAGGGCCGCCGTCAGGCCACCGACCAGGACGAGCCACTTCAGCCAGGGCAGGTAGTCGGAGGAGCGGTTGAGCAGGACGTACCCCCAGGCCCCGGTCGCCGTCATCGCGGCGGCCAGGGTCAGCGAGGCCCACGCCCCCTCGCGCTTCTCCCAGAGCAGTGCCGCGCCCATGCCGACCAGCGGCGCGATGTAGGGCGCGAGGGCCACCGTGTAGTACTCGTGGAAGATGCCCTGCATGTAGCTGAAGACCAGCACCGTGGTGAGCAGCGCGCCGCCCCAGACGAGGAAGGAACCGCGGGTCACCGAGGTGCGCCCGGCCCTGCGGGTGGCCACCAGCCCCGCGACGAGCAGGATCAGCGCGGCCGGGATCAGCCAGGAGATCTGGCCGCCGACGGAGGAGCTGAACAGCCGGTCCCAGCCGGTCTCGCCCCAGGCGCCGCCCGCGTTGCCGCCACCGCCGCCGCCTCCGACGCTGCCGGTCTCGTCGCCGTTGAGGCGCCCCAGGCCGTTGTAGCCGAAGGTCAGTTCGAGGAAGCTGTTGTTCTGCGACCCGCCGATGTAGGGGCGGGAAGACGCGGGCCAGAGTTCGACGATCGCGACCCACCAGCCACCGGAGACGACGATCGCGGCCAGGGCGGCGGCGAGCTGCCCGATCCGCTTCCGCACCGTCACGGGAGCGCAGACGCCGTGGACGAGGGCGAGCGGCGGCAGGATCAGGAAGGCCTGGAGGGTCTTGGCGAGAAAGGCGAGGCCGACCGCGGCACCGGCCCACAGCAGCCACTTGGTTCGGCCGTCCTCCAGGGCGCGGATGACGAAGTAGCAGGCCGCGGTCATCAGCAGCGCCAGCAGCGCGTCGGGGTTGTTGAAGCGGAACATCAGCGCCGCGACCGGGGTGAGCGCGAGCACGGCGCCCGCGATCAGACCCGCCGCGGGGCTGAAGCGGCGGCGCACGGCCGCGTAGACGACGGCCACCGTGCCGACGCCCATGAGGACCTCGGGCGCGAGGATCGCCCAGGAGCTGAGACCGAAGAGCCGCACGGACAGGGCCATGGGCCACAGGGCGGCCGGCGGCTTGTCGACCGTGATGGCGCCCGCCGCGTCGAGCGCGCCGAAGAAGAACGCCTTCCAGGACTGGCTTCCGGCCTGCACGGCCGCGGAGTAGAAGGAGTTGGCGTAGCCGGAGGCGCTCAGGTTCCAGAAGTAGAGCACGGCCGTCGCCAGCAGCAGGGCGAGGAAGGCCGGGCGGGCCCAGCGGGGGTCCTCCGGGCGGCCGCGCCACAGCCGCTGCGGGAAGGGCGGCCGGGGGGCGCCGGCGTGCGATGCCGGCGCGGGTTCCGGGAGCCGTGTCCCCGGGCCGGGACTGGTGGCTCTGCCGGTGATCTGCTGGTCGAAGTGGACGGTCATCGCAAGTCCCTCGCATCGGTGTCGTGCGGGCGCACCGGCAGCAACTGCACGGTGGTGTCCCGCCAGGGGTCCGCGGCTGCACCGGCGCGGAAGGGGGCGGTGTCGTACGGGGCGACATTCGGCGCGTCGTGCTGAGCGACATCCGGCGCGTCGTACGGGGCGGCACTCGGCGCGTCGTCCTCGCGCCGCTCCGGGAACACCCACGCCCGGAAGAGCAGGAAACGCAGCACGGTCGCCGCGAGGTTGGCCGCGATGAGGACGGCCAGTTCGGTGGAGTGGGCGGGTTCGGAGGCCGCCGCGTTCAGCGCCGCGAGCGAACCGCTGGTCAGGGCGAGTCCGATACCGAAGACGACCAGGCCCTGCGCCTGGTGCCGTACGGCCCCGCCGCGCCCGCGCACCCCGAAGGTGAGCCGCCGGTTGGCCGCGGTGTTGGCGACCGCCGAGACCAGCAGGGCAAGGGCGTTGGCGGCCTGGGAGCCGGTGAAGACCCGGCAGCCGCTGTAGAGCAGCAGATAGAAGAGGGTGGACAGGGCGCCGACCACGCAGAACCCGACGAGCTGGCGGGCCAGTCCCCTCGGCACGTCCTCGAGGTCACGGTCGCGCGGGTCGTCGCCGAAGGGCCGCGCAAGCCGGTCCAGCGGCAGCGAACCGGTGGCCAGGGCCCTGCCGACCCGCCACACGCCCTTGAGGTCGTCGGTCGCGGTCCGGACGATGTGCACGGTCGAGTCGGGGTCGTCGACCCAGTCGACCGGCACCTCGTGGATCCTGAGACCCGCCCGCTCGGCGAGCACCAGCATCTCGGTGTCGAAGAACCAGCCGGTGTCCTCGACGAGCGGCAGCAGCACCTGGGCCACGTCCCGGCGGATCGCCTTGAAGCCGCACTGGGCGTCCGAGAACCGCGCCTGGAGCGAGCCGCGCAGGATGAGGTTGTAGGCCCGGCTGATGAACTCCCGCTTGGGTCCGCGCACCACCCGTGAACTGCGGGCGAGCCGCGAGCCGATGGCGAGGTCCGAGTGACCGGAGATGAGCGGCGCCACCAGCGGCAGCAGGGCGTTGAGGTCGGTGGACAGGTCCACGTCCATGTAGGCGAGGACCGGGGCGTCCGAGGCCGACCAGACGGCCCGCAGCGCCCGGCCGCGCCCCTTCTGCTCCAGCCGGAAGGTGGTGACCTCGGGGATCTCCGCCGCCAGCCGCCCGGCCACCTGCGGGGTGGTGTCCGTGGAGGCGTTGTCCGCGATCGTGATGCGGAAGGCGTACGGGAACGTCCGGTCGAGGTGCTCGTGCAGTCTGCGGACGCACGGCTGGAGGTCCTTCTCCTCGTTGTAGACGGGGATCACTACGTCCAGGACAGGCGTACCGGCTGGTGCGGCCGGGAGGTGCTCCCGCGCCGGCAGGGTGCCGGGAGAAGAGTCGGTTCGCATGGAGCCGACTTTCGTCAGACGCCCTGTTGTGCCCGTGTGGTGAGGCTGTGGCGTGCCTGTGAGTGCTGCTGCCTGTTCATTTCCGGCTGCGGCCGGGGCGCGGGGGCGGGCAGGTGCACGGTGAACACGGTCCGCCCGGGCGCGCTGTCGACGGTCACGGCACCGCCGTGCGCGCTCGCCACGGCCTGCACGATGGCCAGGCCCAGGCCGGTCGAGCCGTTGGCGCGGGAGCGGGCCGAGTCACCGCGGGCGAACCGCTCGAAGACGTGCGGTAGCAACTCGGCGGGAATGCCGGGGCCGTTGTCCTCGACGTCCACGCACAGCCAGTGGCCGCGCCGCTGGACGCGGGCGGTGACGGTGGTGCCGGACGGTGTGTGCGTACGCGCGTTGCCCAGCAGGTTGACCAGGACCTGCTGGAGCCGGGCCGCGTCGGCCGACACCGGCGCCGGCTCGTCGGGCAGGTCGAGCCGCCAGTTGTGGCCCTGGCCGGCCGCACGGGCGTCGCTGATGGTGTCCACGACGAGCGGCACGAGGTCGGTCTGCTCGAATTGCAGCGGCCGTCCGGCGTCGAGCCGGGCGAGCAGCAGCAGATCCTCGACGAGGAGGGTCATGCGGCCGGCCTCGGACTCGATCCGGCCGAGGGCGTGCCGGGTGTCGGGCCCGACGTCCTCCCCGCCGCGTCTGGTCAGTTCGGCGTATCCGCGGATGGAGGCGAGCGGGGTGCGCAGCTCGTGACTGGCGTCGGCCACGAACTGCCGGACCCGCGTCTCGCTCTGCTGCCGCGCGTGCAGGGCGCTGTGGACGTGGTCGAGCATCCGGTTGAGCGCGGCACCGACCTGCCCGACCTCGGTGTGCGGGTCGGTCTCGGAGTCGGGAACGCGCTCGTTGAGGGCCACCTCACCGGTGTGCAGGGGCAGTTCGGAGACCCGGGTGGCGGTGGCGGCGACCCGGCGGAGGGGGCGGGTGGCCACGCCGATGAGGACGGAACCGGCGATGGCGGCGGCGACCAGTCCGGCTCCGGTGACGCTCACCTCGACGAGGACGAGGGTCCTGATGGTGCTGGTGACCGACTCGGTGGGCAGGGCGATGTAGTAGGTGCCGCCGTCGAGTCCGTTGACGTACTGCACGCGGTACTCGCCGCGGCCGGGGAGGTCGACGGTGTGCACGCCCGTGGTCGGCACCCGGGCGAGGGCGGCCTTCTGCTCGCCGGTGAGGTCGACGGGGGTGTTCGCCTGGTAGGGGCCGTTGTCCTCGGGGTCGGCGACGGCCCCCCCGGTGATGCCGCCGTCGGCGCCGACCTCGGCGGCGACGGTCCACGGCCGCGCCGGCCCCATGATGAAACCGGTGATCCTGTCCCTCGCGCCGGTGTCCTTCCCGCCGGGTTTCACGGGTCCGGACAGCCGCTTGCCGGAGTCGTCGACCTGCTCGTCCAACTGTTCGTACAGATGCGAGCGCAGCGCCAGCGTCGTCACGGTCCCGATCACCGCGCACACCACCGCGATCAGCACCACGGACGCGACGACGAGCCGCGTCCGCAGTGTGCGCGGCCTGCCGGCCCGTCGCCCGCCCGCCCGCTGCCGCGTGCGCAGCCGCCGTCGTCCGCTCACGACGCCGCGGGCTTGATCAGGTATCCGGCACCACGCCGGGTGTGGATCATCGGCTCCCGCCCGGCGTCGATCTTCCGCCGCAGATAGGAGATGTAGAGCTCGACGACGTTGGCCTGGCCGCCGAAGTCGTACGACCACACCCGGTCGAGGATCTGCGCCTTGCTGAGCACGCGCCGCGGATTGCGCATCAGGAACCGCAGCAGCTCGAACTCGGTCGCGGTCAGATGGATGTCGTCCCCGGCCCGGGTCACCTCGTGGCTGTCCTCGTCGAGAGTGAGGTCGCCGACGACCAGCAGGGAGTCCGAGCGCCGGTCGGCGGCGCCGGAGCGGCGTATCAGCCCACGCAGCCGGGCGACGACCTCCTCCAGGCTGAACGGCTTGGTGACGTAGTCGTCCCCGCCCGCCGTCAGCCCGGCGATCCGGTCCTCGACGGCGTCCTTGGCGGTCAGGAACAGCACGGGCACGTCCGGCAGTTCCCGGCGCAGCCGCCCGAGGACGGCCAGCCCGTCCATGTCGGGCAGCATCATGTCGAGGACGACGGCGTCGGGCCGGAAGTCGCGGGCGGTCTGGAGCGCGCCCGTGCCGTCACCGGCGCTGCGGATCTGCCACCCCTCATAACGCAGGGCCATGGACAGCAGCTCCGTGATCGACAGCTCGTCGTCCACCACCAGCACGCGGACGGGGCTCCCGTCCGGCCTGAGCAGTTCGGTGCGCCCCTGGGGCGAGGTCGTGGTCATGTGAACACGATGTCGGGCACCTCTGAGAACGCGCTTTCGGCAACCTGTGTTTTCCCTGAGAAACCCACAGGTGCTTCTCAGGGAACACCTGGGAAGCCGCAGGGGTCAGAACAGGCCGTCCTGCACGCCCGGGGCCTGGGCCTGTCTGTACTGCTTCACCGGAACGGTCAGTTCGTCTCCCGTGGCGGGCACGAGCCCCCATCCGGGCATCAGCCGCGTGTCGAGCACCACGACCCCGCCGCCGGTGGCCAGGTGCAGATCGGGTCCGGCGGCCGCGACCAGCTTCCCGCCGACCGCACCCCCGGCGACGAGCTCGCTCACGTCCCCGACGGCGACGGGCACGCCGGCGAGCCCGAACACCCCGACGTGGTCGACGACCCGCAGCGGCTCCCGCACGAGCGACTCCGGCCACGCGGGGAGCGCTACCGCCCGCTCGTACAGCTCGGCGACCTCACGGGCCCGGTCGGCGGCGTCCTCGGGCAGCGCGGCACGCACGGCCCGCTTCTCGGCGTACGGAATCCGGTCGGGGACCCGCAGGGCGGCCCTGAGCAGCTCCTCCGTACGCCGCGCTGCCATGAGCGGACCGACGCCGAGCCAGGTGAAACAGACGGCCCCCTGCTCGAGCAGCCGGGCCGAGCCCCGCTCCCGCGCCGTGATGCCGACCTTGACCATGCCGGGTCCGAACCACGCCAGATACACGTGATACGGCCGTGGATCGTCGGCGAGGGTGTCCGCCGCCACCGAGTGCGCACGGTCCAGCCGTGCACACTCCTCACACCGCGCGCCCGTACCGCGCCCGGGCACCACGGCACCCAGCGGACACGCGTGCCCCCGGGCACCCACGCAGCCGCGCACGCCCCCCTCCGCGACCTTGAAGGCCACACGCTTCCCCCAGGTCAGCGCGCTGCGCCGCCCGCCGTCCCACGCCAGCACGGGACCGTCCACCGACCATCGCAGCCCCGAGCATCTCCACGCCTGTGCCATCTCTGCCGAGGGTAGGGGGCACCACTGACATCGGGCGGATGGGTGGGGGGCGTGGGGGGCGTGTGCGGGGGGGGGAGGGGTGACAGGCGACGGTGGACGGTCAAGGGCGGGCGGCCGACGACGAACGGCCGGCCGGAGACCGGCGCCTTGCCCACGGCCGACGACGAACCGCTGGCCGAAGTCCGGGGCCTTACCGCCCCTGGTCGGTCCCCGCTGCGGCGACGGTCTCCGGCTCGCCCGTGCGCTGCACCGGCATGACCGGCTGCACTGCACCCGCACCCGCCGCACGGCGTCCCCGCCCGGCCAGCCGGCACCCCAGGCACTCCTCGTGCCCGCCCGGCGCCGCCGAGTCCCGCACGCGCCAGCTCCACTCGGCCCGGGGCCGCACCCCCGGCCCCTTGCCCCACCCGGCGAGGTGCAGGGCCCAGGTGACGAGCAGACTCACGACGCCGATCGCCAGCCCGCCGGCGATCAGCACACCGGAGACGGTGCAGACTCCCAGCCCCGCCACACCGGCCCCGACCGAGGCGATGGCGAACCCGACCCATCCCGCGACCGTGTGCCCGTGGTCATACTGATGTGCACTCACGTGTCACTCCCTCGCACCTGAGGACTCAGACCCGGCCGAACCCCTCACCTGCTAAGACTTTTACCACCCAAACATCTCACGAACTAAGGGATCTGGGAATGCAAGCGAAGCCTCGTCCGGCCGCCACGCCGGAGCAGGCGCTGTCGGCCATGGATCAGCTCATCGCGACTCACCTGGTCGGACAGCACGAGATCGCCCAGCAGGTGGGGCTGAGTGTGACCGACCTCACATGCTTCGCCTACGTCATCGAGGCCGGCGAGAACCTCCCCACGGCAGGTGATCTCGCGGCCCGTGTCCACGTCACCACCGGCGCGGTCACCGGCATCCTGAACCGCCTGGAGCGGGCCGGCTACATCACCCGCCGCCCCGACCCCGAGGACCGCCGCCGCATCCGCGTCGCGGCCCTGCCCGACGCGGTCGCCCGGGTCCGCGAGGTCTACGAGCCGTACTACGCCCGCCTCACGCACCTCTTCGCGGACTACTCACCGGACGAGATCGCCGTCCTGCACGACTGGTTCACCCGCGCGAGCACACTGGCCGCGACCTACCTGGAAGAGCACTGCCGCCCCGGCTGACGGACCTACCTGGTCTGCCGGGAGTGCCGGCTCGCCCGCCGGCGCACGGTGAAGACACAGGCGAGCATGCCGAGCGCCCAGGCGATCAGGAGGGCTCCCCACAGCGGCATGGTCACGATCGGCACGAGCAGGCGGATCTCGACGTCCGAGCGGTTCTCGAAGATGAAGATCAGAGCGACCGCGGTGATCAGAACGAACGGCGCGAAGCGGCGGACGCCGGGTCGGGCGAGGAACGACTGGCGCGCCTTGTGGTCCGGGCTGGTCTGAGCCATGGAGCACCTCTCCCTCACATCGCCCCCGACTCCAGCGTCCCCTCACCCGAGGCGGCCCGCCACCGACGTGGAAGGAGCCCGAGGCGACCACGCCGACGGGGGGCGGCTCTTACCGCCACTCCAGGACGTCCCCCACGCTCAGCGCCCTGTCCGCGCCCCCGGCAGTGATCTTCTTCGGGGTCGCGCCGGGAGCGATGGCGGAGACGAAGAACTCGAGCCGGGTGCCCTGGAGCGAGGCGAAGATCATCTGCTTTCCGTCCTGCGAAACGGCCCGCACCGTGTTCTTGCGGTCCGTCGCCGGGATGATCGGATCACCCAGGGCGCCCTTCGGGAGGTCCGCCGTACCGTCGAGCCGAGAAGTGTCCAGCGTCCAGAAGGAGTTCTTCCGCTTCGGGTCCTTGGCCTTGCCGAGCCGGGGGCCGCACAGCACGGTGCTGTCGTCGGCCCAGCCGTAGGGGTAGCAGTCGGCGTCGAACGGAATGCCGGTCGCCTTGACACCTTTGACCTTGAGCAGCGCACTGCGCTGTGGCACGTCGACCACGTTGTAGCCCTTCCAGGTGATGAAGGCCGTCGCCTTGCGCCCGTCGGGACTGATCCGGACTTCCTTGCCGAAGAGCCCGCGCACCGGGTCACCCGCGAGCGCCAGGCCGGCCCCGTCCATGTAATCGCCATCACCGCCCGCCTGTTCGGTCACCGCGTGATCTCCGGCGACGGAACGGCTGGCGATCCGCACATGATCCGAGGAGTCGGTCTCGGTGAACCAGACGGCACTGCCGTTCTGGGCGAAGACGGCGTTCTCCTCCTTGGGCGTGTCCCCGAAGTCGTCGCTCGGCGCACCGGACAGCTTGGTCAGCTTGCCGCTGGTGTCGACGTAGCCCACCCCCGTCGCCTCGGTCTCCCGATCGATGAGGACGACGGCCATGCGGGAGAAGTCCTTGTCGAAGAGCTGCCGCAGCCGGGTGGCGGCGACGGCGCGCGGTCCGTCCTCGGACGTGCCGGCCACGGGGAAGTTGTCGGCGCACAGCTCCACGAGCGGGGTGGCGACATCGTCGGCCTCCGCGACCACGGCCTCGGCCGGGACGGTGAAGGTCCGGGAGACGGTCCGTTTCCACGTGGCCGGATCCCAGCCCGTGACCGTCACGCTGGCGGGCCTGCTCGCGGGCACGGAACACGAGGCGGTGACGATCACACCCTTGTCCGGGAAGGCCCCGCTCCCCTGGTCTGCGTTCTTGCCCCCGCCCTGCTGTCCGGCAGCCGCCTTGGCGCCCTTGGCGTCGGGGTCGGCGTCGTCATGGCCCCCGCCGCACCCCGCGACGAGCGGAAGCAGCACCGTGGCGACAGCCAGCGCAGCCATGCCCCCGCCCCTCCGGCGGTCTCCCTGGCCCTGTGTGGTCCTCACGCCCGTGTCCCCCTCGCGATGTCCTGCCCAGCAGCGGCCACGTGATCGTAATGCGAACGGGTGCTGGTCGCCGAGGAGTTGGTCGACGGCCGAGGAGCCGCTGAGCGTGGAGCGGCCGGTCGTCCCGACGGGGCAACGCAACGCCGGACGGCACGTGAGGGTCTCCCTGCATCCGACGCGAGCACCCTCAAAGACGACATCGTGCAGTCGGACGCTTTGATGACATCGTCAGCGCGTCCCCTGTAGGCGTTGATGTCCCCGATTGACGCCAAAGGCCCCCTGGGATAATCCCAGGGGGCCTTTGATCTGTGTGCACTCGGCAGGATTCGAACCTGCAACCTTCTGATCCGTAGGGTTGGGCAGCCTATTGGGAGGGTCGCGCCTCCGTCTGAACTGATCGTTGACGGTGAGGATCAAGGGTCTCTGTGTGCCGCCGTCGCCGTCAGGGTTGCCGCAAACCCTGACCGTTGCCTCGCCTCATCGGCGGGTATCAAGACCGTTCCCTTCGACCGCTCCGGCAACCCACCTCCCGGAGCGGGCACAGCCCACCGGGCTTCTGCATCGCGCGAGGGCATGTCCACACACGACAAATTCAGGACCACCGCACGAAACAGTTGCCAACTCCACCGCTCCGAGGCAATCGAAAAGTATGCGCCAGCCTTGCCGGCCGCCTCAGAGAAGAGTCCCTCATTGGGCGAGCTAGCCTAAATGCTGCCCAAACGGGCGGATCCAGGGCCGCATCCGCACGACCTCCGGGAATTCGAACACCAATCAACGCCTCTAATTGAACCCAAAAAGGCCGGTTTTTGCACTTTACTCGGATATCCGCCTCTAGAGAGTGAGATTGGCTTGAATTCGCCTATTTCATCCTGGAGTCGAACACGAATGCGACCTAGCATGATCACGTCATCGCGAACCGAGAGAGCGTCACCCTCGGTTTCGATCTTGCTGGATTCATTCACCCGGAGAAAAAAAAATGAAGCGTATTCGCCGGTCGGCGGCGATCGTGGGCTTTGCCAGCGCCACGCTCCTTGCACTCTCCAACCCGGCTCAGGCCGCGCAGGGGACCTGGAAGGTTGACATCCCCAGGTGCAAGATTTACCAGGAAGTCAAGCTCATGGGGAACCCGAAGCACGACCACATGCGCTGGTACACCACCGGCGGGTCCAACGGCTGTGAAGCCTGGATCAATGACACCGCTCATGGCACCACTAAGGGACGCAAGGAAATAACCAACAACGGCTCCTACTACAGCGACTGGTACTACGACGGCCCGGGCTACAAGATGGCGGTCTGTGGCCGAAACAGCAGCGGCCAGATGGAGTGCGGACCGTACAACTGACGCAAAGCAGATGATTCAGGCATTTCCGGGTTCAGGGACTCCCCCTGCACCCGGAAATGCTCAGCAGGCTACGGAGTTAGGGTGTAACTCCCCGGTCGCGAACATGGGCAAGGCCTGGCGGGCGGGGGCTTCTTCCCGACCTTGAAGGACAGCGATGCTTGCTATGAGCCGTCGACAGTGGCGCCACTGGATAGTGCTGACCGTTGGGGCCTGTTGCCTGGCTGCATGCTCGACGCAGGGCACCTCCCCCGAAGCTGCGGAGAGCCCCTCGCCCTCCAAGCAGACCCGTGAGTCAGGCGATGAGCCCGCCGCTGATGCCCCTCAGACCACACCCACCCGAAGCAGCGACGGCTCATTGCTCATAGAGGCGGCGGGCTGCAAGGTATACGCACAACGGGCGAGTGGTCGGATCCGTTGGTACACGCCTGGTGACTCGCAGAACTGCCAGGCGTGGATCCATCGTTACAAGGTATCCAACGGTAAGTACGAAGATACGAGTACCGGCTTCCGAGATATCACGGATAAGCAGTCCTACTACAGCGATTGGTACCCAACCACACCGGGCGACGAAGTTTGCGTGAATAACGCGATAGGTCAACTCGAATGCGAGCCGGAAAAGCAAGGCTAGTTACTGTAGTCATCCGAATACTCTCAGTTCTGCCTGGGGCCGGAGCCCTCGTCGGCGCATCTCGTCACAGTGACGCGAAAAGAGGGGAACATGCACCCCTCGTCAGATCGGTCTGAGATCCTGGAGACCGATCGAGAGGGGCCGCAGGTATGGAGTGGAAGACCCACGGTGAGCGACAGGTCTACACCAACCCTTGGGTGAATCTGTGTCTGGTCGACGTCCAGCAGCCTGACGGACGAAGGTGGGAGTACCACGTCGTCCGCCTCCGGCACCTTGCCGTTGCCGCCGTGGTCAACGACCGCAAAGAGGTCCTGATGATGTGGCGACACCGCTTCATCACGGACTCGTGGGCTTGGGAACTGCCCATGGGCCTGGTCGAGGACGGCGAGACGCCGGAAGAAGCGGCTGTCCGCGAAGTCTTGGAAGAGACCGGTTGGCGTCCCGGTCCCATCAAGCCTCTGATCTATGCCGAGCCGGCGAACGGCATCACAGACTCGCAGCACCACGTCTTCCGCATCGACGGCGCCACCTACGCTGGTCCGCCCACGGAGAAGAACGAGTCCGACCGAATCGAGTGGATCCCGCTCTCAGAGGTGCGCGGGATGATAGACCGACGCGAGATCGTGAGCAGTGGCTCACTCGTGGGTCTGCTCTACCTGCTCATGGACGAAGCGATCCGCTGACCGCCGGGAGGAGTTCCCGTAGCCGTGCCTCGAAAGCCAGGGCTACGGGCTCCTGCCTGTGCGGGGTCAACTGGTCGTAGAACTCCCTGAGATGCCCTGACACTCGCTCCGAGACCACCGCCGACGCGGGCTCAAGGGCTTGCGTGGCGGTGTGGCACGCCTGGTCAAGCTTGCCCTGGTCCAGCTGCGTACGAGCCAGCCAGAACGAGTGGAACGCACGGCCTCGCTGGTTTGTGTGGTGCTCCCGCCGCAGGGCATCGGCGATCAAAGGTTCGGCAGTCGCCGCTTCGCCCAGTCGGCCATGGGCGATGCCCGTGTCCACGATGAGCTTCGGCTCGTCGAAGTAGGTCACCCATGAGGGGTCCGGATCACTCGCCCCAATCCGCTCGAACTGGCTGTGCGCTTCCCCGATCGCCCGGTGCGTGCCATCACGATTGCCGAGGGTGGCGTGGGCGAATGCTTCCCGCATGGCCAGCATCGACATAACGCGGGGCGTGCTGCCGAGTGCTGACCGAGCCTGATCCTGGGCTGCGGTCACGAGTGCCAACGAGTCCGCGGGCTTGTCCTGGTAGGTCGCCTGCAAGCTCATGCAGGCGAGGACGTTGGCCATGAACTGCCGGTCGTCGATCTCCTTCGCCAGTTGCAGGGCCTCGGTGAAGTAGGCGCGGGCCTGGTTGTACTGGCGGGCGTCGAAGTAGGTCCAGCCCGTGAGGCGTGCCAGCTCGGCTGCGATGCCGTACAGACCGTTCTGGATGGACGGCGGTCGGCTCTCCTTCAAGAGTCCGACGACATGACGGAGCTGTCCGACAATGGCTGGCCGCAGTGCCTCGCCGCCGTGCTGGTCGTCTCGTCGCCAGTAGTCCTCGATCGAAGAGCGGAAGGCTTCAAGCGTGGCCTTGTTCAGGCTGGTTCGCGTGGCCAGGGCCAAGATGCTGTCCACGTCGGGACCTGGCAGAGACGCGGGGGCCTGCTGCTCCTGCTCCGGCACCTGGGGTGCTTCGCGCTCGGCGACCACGAGAGCCTGGGGCGTCTCCCACGCTCGGCGGGCAAGCCCGAGCATGTCCCCTGGGATGCGTAAGCCGTCGGAGATTCGCTCGATGACATCCATGTGCTGCAAGTGACGTCGGCCTGCGATGACTTCGCCCACGCGGCTCGGCGTGAGGTCGCAACGCCGGGCGATCATCGACGGGTAGATCCCCGCCCTGACCTTCACTAGCCGGAAGACTCCGGCGAAGTCCCGGACCCGACACGCATCGATCATCTCGGGATCGGTGAGCAGCCTGGCCGGCAGTTCCTGCGGCCGGTCCGGGTCGGGCATCGGCAAGCTCCCAAACTGCGAGGGCTACGCAACGTCGCTGGTTCTCTACTTCCGGCGATGTTAACCAAGTTGGGTAATCAGCCTGACCTTTTAGCGACGGCCCTCCGATAGCGATGCTCCCTTGCATGGCGAGCAACCAGCAGACCAGACCAGGCATCGGTGAACTGGCGAAGGACACCGCCAAGGGACGTATCGGCATCGTCATGGGTGAGTTCGGCGGCCGAGTGCAGATACGGCCCATCGGCGGCGGCCGGGAGTGGGATGCCATGCCGGACAAGGTGGTGCAGCCGAGTGCTCGGGAGGAACTGAGCGCACGCCTGGCCATCAAGAACGGCAACAGCAGGTACGGCCTGTGATGCGCGCCATCGGCCGATACGCGGGAGTCCTCTTCATCATCATGATCAGCGGGTCGTGCGGCCTGGTGATCGGCATGGCTCTCGCTGTCGGCCAGTAGACCGGCCGCCCCGGACGGGTGCTCATTCCCCGGTTCCCCCACCCCCGTTCGGGGCGGCCTCCCAACTCCGTAAGTGCCACGCTCCACTACCCAGAAGGAGTACTCGCATGACGGCAACGGCGAACGATCAGAGGTCCGGCCGCGCGGTGGCTGGCGAGGAGCTGTTTCAGAGCCTCGCCCACTTCGTGGTCGTCCGCAACGGGCAGTCACCCGAGCGTGCCGAGCGGATCGCGGACCAGGCGGTCGCCTTCGTGGTCACCGCAGCCACCGCGATCGTCCCCATGGTCCCGTCGGACGACGTGGACCTGGGCCTGCACGCGCTCATCCTGCACACGAAGGAGTACGCCGAGCTGTGCGAGCGGTACGCGGGCCGCTTCCTGCACCACAACCCGAAGCCCGGCGGCGGGGCCCGCGACCCGGAGCAGGTCGCCGCTTCGGCACGCGCCATGAAGACGGCGGGCTTCATGGTCTTCGATGACCTGTGGACCGTGGACGGCACGAACCTTGCCCAGTGCGACTCCGACTGCGGCCGCCCGTACGGCCAGGCGTAGCACAAGACAGCAGCGGCGCGGCCGGCCTCGACTCATGGTCGGCCGCGCTCGCTCGGAAGGAGAAGAGACGTTGTCCGGCTCACCCTCTGAACTGCCGATCGTGGTGCTCGACGCCCTCATGCCCACGTCCCAGCGCCTGGTCCTTAACCGCCGGGGCTCCATGGTCTGGGAGGTGCAGAGCCATCGAGGCCACTACGCGGTCAAGGTCGGCTATCCGATCGAGGCTACGGCCGACTGGCCCGCCCAGCCCTGGACCGCCCTCGCGCCCGCCCGCGAGGGTGCCGTGCTGCATCGCCTCGGATGCGACGACTTCGCGTACGGAGAATGGGAATGCGGGACGTGGAACTTCCAGCCGTGGCATGAAGGGCCGAACCTGCACCAGCTGTGGGAGCCCTGCCGAAGGCAAGCCCCGTCCATCGCACCGGACCCCCGTGTGGCGCTGGGTTGTGTCGAGGTCCTGGCCGAACTGCACGCCAAGGGCTGGGCCCACGGCGACGTACAGCCCGCCCACTTCATCGTCGGGTCGGAGCGGACACACCTCATCGACCTGGCTCTAGCCCGAGGCGGACATGTCCCCGAGGGATACGACTTCCCGTTCCGCGGCTGCCTCGTCCACTACGAAGCACCGGAGATCGCGCGCAGCGTGCTCGCCACCGGGGAAGCCGAGCCCACGCCAGAAGCCGACGTCTACGCCCTCGGCTCCTCCCTGCTGATCTCGGCCACTGGTTGGCGGGCTATCGAGTACCCGGACGACGCTCCACGCCCCGTCCAGAGAAAGGCCGTGGCCAACGGCAGACGCCGCCTCGTCAAGGCGCCCGGTGAGCTGGGCGAGTTGATCGAAGCCATGCTCAGCCATGCTCCCGAAGACCGGCCGACCATCTACGAGGTGGGTAAGGCCCTGCGCCGCGATGCCTTCAACCGCGTTGGCAACGCCCTTCGAGACTCAGATGACTGACCCTCATGCGAACCCTGCGAGGCCGCACTCAAACTAACCGTGGGCCACTGAAGCGCCGTCCAGCCGTCCTGCCACACACTAGGCAGGACGGCTATCCTGCGATTACTCATCCGAAAGCATTGGCCATCGCAAGATCGACGGAAGTACGCATTCCATAGCTGCCGTCACTACCCGCAGCCGTAGTTGAACTACGCTCCCCGTACGGAACCTCCCCCCATCCGTACAACGTCCTATTCGGTGACCAGACTTCGCCGCATTGACGGAGGGCGCAAGGAGTGGACAGGACGACCGCGATAGTCATCCTCATCATGGTATCCATCGTCATACTGGGTGCCATCTACTTCCTTCTCCGCACACAGCAGGCAAGCACTACTACCCAGACGAGCGTCCTAGGCGTCTCTGCGGCAATACTCGGCCTGCTCGCTACGTACTTCACGGCCATTCTCGATGAGCCAGATAAAGCACCAAAGTCGGCCCCTGCCGGCGGAGCAACAAGCCCGAGTGAATCAAGCACGATCGCACCTTCACCCGGCGACTCAGGCGCAGCCAAGCACTCACCCTCGCGGAAATCCGCACCTTCGACCTCCCACGGCGTGGATGGCAGCGCCTCCATGAACTCGCCTGAGCCGCTCGAAAAGAGCACCAACTGGAAACATATAAGCGCCACTAAGTCACCGTATAAGGGCCTGTGCCTGGAAGCCGAGGGACAAAAAGTAGTTACAGCTACTTGTCGCGACTCCAAAGCCCAGCTTTGGACAGCGACAGACCGCGGTGAGATCGTCAACCATGACGCGCGCTGCCTTACACCAGAGGGATTCGGCGGCGGCCAGACCATGATTGCGCAAGTATGCAACGGAAGCAATCTACAGAAATGGGAAATGCGTGAAGGTCGCATTTGGTCTGATTCTCTATGCCTGACCATTCGCGGCCCCTATACGGACCCGGGCGCGGCGATCCAGACATGGAATACAGCGGAAGACCCGAAACCTGCGAATGAGATGTACTGGAGTCTCTCAGATTGAGTCTCGTCCTGCGGCTACTTCCCACCATCCGCAGCGTGAAGAGACGCAGCGCCTTCTGTGCAGTCGAGGCCTTGGTCCGTACCGAGCGGCTCGGCGCGTTCTGCGCGACCGAGGAGGGTGACAGGGCCGGTGCAGATCGTCCGCCTTGTCGGCGACAGGGCGGGCGAGACCAAACACTGAAGCGGTTGCCGTCACCCCGCGCCGTCAAGGCCAACGTCAGAGGCCCTGTGGATCGCTCCACAGGGCCTCTGACATGCTGTGCACTCGGCAGGATTCGAACCTGCAACCTTCTGATCCGTAGGCGCGTTCGCCCCGGAACCTCACGCTCACGAGCAGCCACCCACCGCCGCTATTGCACGATGGTGAGCCCGCATTGGTCCGTCGCCGTGCGCTGGTGTGCGTGACTGTTGATGTCAGGCGTTGATGTCAGGACGCCTATTCTTTTCGCTGGTCACACCGCGCCTATCCGAGCCTCAACCCTTGTGCAGCGGCACGTCGACATGAGTGGCGGGGACCTCGTGCCGCCCCTCGCTCAGGCTATGTCCCGGGACACGCCCCATGCGTTGAACCAGCGGGACGACGGCGGCGATGACTCCGGCAGACGTGCCGATAGGGGTCGCAAGACCCGGGAATGCCAGCACCAGGGCTACTACACCCAAGCCGATCACGGTCACAGCGAGACCAGCGAGCCATCGCCGACGACTCAACCTGACACTGACGGGGAGACGTTCTTCACCGTCGGCGGGTACTTCGCCGTGCGGCGTCCGAGGATTCATGGGTACCGTCATCGCAGACCTTTCTCACGCTAGGGACAAGGTCGGGGCGGCTCCCGTTCCAGCGGGGGCCGCCTTCCCGCGACCACGCCACCCTCAACAGCAACAGGGTGACCTACGGGGCGACGGACGCGCACGTTCCTCTTTCAGCTCCAAATGTTTGCAATTCTCTATAGCCAATTCGCTTTTACGCATCTAGAGATGCGCTGACGTGCGTCTTCTGCCTGCTTAACCCATATCCCATGGCGTACGCAATGGGATATGGGTTATAGTGGATCGCGGCATTTACCCAGGTCGTGAGCCTCATTTCCCGACCCTGGCCTTACTGGCGGCTTACCGCCGCGCTGATGGACTCAAAGGTCTGGTGGTGACCTGCCGGCGCGCTGTTAACCATCCCCGCAGAGGCGTTTGCCGCCTTGAGGGACTCCATGCCCACCAATTGTGACGAAAGTCACAATAGATTCACGTCCTCAGCTCCATAATGAGCGCGTCCTCGCTCTGGATCAGCAGTGGTCGAGGCGTGAGAGGCTGCACAATTCGCGCCCCGAAGGCGTCCAACCACGGTGGCGGGATAAAACCGGTGCTTCGCGGTGCGCCGGTGTGCGTGGACTTGACGTCAGCGGGTCGTTCCGTTCTCGCTGTTCACCCCGTCATTGGCGCGTGCTTCAGTCCCCTGGTGGGGCACATGCCGCAGGGCAGCGGAGCCAACCGGCAAGAGGTCATGCGGCAGGGCCACCTCACCCGCTGGGCGCTGGGCGAGCCATCCCGAACGACGGTGGGCCGGTGCCTCGGTGCGGACATGCTTGAACCCCAACCGTTCGTAGTAGGCGTGCAGCCCTGTGTTCGTTCGCCACGTATCAATGCGCACCCAGGTTCGGCCTTCGAGTGCCGCGAGGCGCGACATCCAGTCGATGACACGCGTTCCGAGGTGCCGACCGGACGCTTCGCGCGCGACCATCAACTTGTACAGGTAGAGCGCTGATTCAGGGCGGTCCTCGTCCGTCCAGAAGTCTCGGTCAACGGGGCCGCGGCTGACAGTGGCCAGCACCTTGTCACCCTCACCGACGACGACCCATGCCCGACCTTCATCTATGCTGGCGCGCCATTTCCCGATGGCACGTTCGCCCGTCTCCGGGTCGCTCCACTGGTCCGTTCCCTTGGTGCTGAGCCATCGTTCCGCCTCTGCTCGAAGAGCCATGAGGGCGGGAACGTCCTCCGCCGCTGCGGGGCGGAGGTATTCAGTCCGTGCTGACTTCATAGAGGATCTTGTGCCTGTCTCCGGGGAGGATGGTGACCATGCAGCGGAGGGGACGACCGTCCGCGTCGTAGCCAGTTCGGGTGTGCTCTGCGATGGGTGTTGCCGCAGGGAGAGCAAGTAGTTCGGCCTCCTGGCGCGTGGGCATGCGGACGGAGATCTCATCCCTGTACTTGGCCTGCACAAGCCCGACGGAGGCCAGTACGCCACCCGGGGCGGAGACGTCGCGCGGCTCCATCAACGGCGTGCCGGTCACAAGGTCCTGCGGAAAGTACGAGTCGGCGAGAGCATAGGGCCGGTTGTCTATGTACCGAACGCGCTTGCGCGCCACGGCCAGCCCGTCTTCGGGGAGTTCGAGGCACTCACGCACGTGGGGCGGTGGCTCCACGATCGACACCGTGATGTCTTGGCGGGGGGCGTTCCCGTTCTCGGAAATCGCGCTGGCCCACTGATCACCGGCGGTCCGTCCTTCAACCGCCGTGGCATGGCGACTCCGGCTCTCCAGCGTCGTCCAGTTCCACACGACAGGCGGGTAGTCCTCACGGACGTACTTGCCCTGCCCCTGCCCCGTGACGACCAGCCCTTCCTCAATCAGGAGGCGGACGCCGGCGCGCACCGTCTCGCGGCTGTAGCCGTACTGGCTCATCATCTTGGATTCGCTGGGGAGTGCCTCGCCTCCCCCCAGTCGGCCGGACTGGATCTGTTCGCGCAGGTCATAGGCGATTTCCTGCGCCTTCGTCATGCCGCGTCGCACCGGTGATGCATCTCCTCTGCTCCGACTCCTCCGTACAAGTTAGACCAGGGGGCTTGACTCTCCAAGCAGGTCTCGTGCAATGTCTTGCCCAGCGGCACTCCTCCAGACAAGCCGGACGGGGTGTCACGTACGGTTCTGCCGTACATGCTGCGCCCGGAGGGCCCCGTGAAACGGGCTCGAAGGAAGCGACTGCTGCTTGAGAACTGAACAGCGTGCCTGGGAGGCCGTCCCTCCCCTGCCAGCAAGAGGACGGATGCGCGTACGGGTGCACCTCGTACGCGACTGCACGACCAGCCCCCGCAGCAGTTCTGCGGGCCGGTTGCCTCCGCTGCTCGTCTCGTACGAGCAGCGCTGAGGGGAGCCGGATCTACCGACTTCAACGGCGCGCGGCCCCGGTGCTGGAACACCGGGGCCGCTGTTCGGGCCGTTCCTGTCTGAGAGGAACCAGACCCAATGGACCACATCGTTACTGTTCAGGACGCTGTTACCGCGTTCGCCGACTTCATGGAGCCGACGGGTGCGGAGCTGGACGCGATCGAGCAGGAGATGCCCGTCATCCTGGCGGACGTCGAGCTGCTCGACGCGCAGATCATCACCCTGGACCGCATCCCGACCGAGCTGGACAACCGACGCCTTCGCCGGGCCCGCCGCCGGGCGCTGGCCGCCCGTATCGCCCTGGCCAACCGCACCGCCAGCACGGCCCAGGCGGGGGGTGCGGCATGAGCGCCACCACCCGGAGCTTGAAGGACGTGCACGCCGAGGTGAAGGCGGAGATCACGCGGACGGACACCAAGACCGGTCTTCTGCTGGCGTTCGTCGGCGCGGTCCTCGCCGGCACATGGACGGTCGCCCGAGACCTGCCCCTGACCCTCCCCGCCTACGTGGCGGGCGTGCTCGGGATGGTGCTGCTGGTCGCGGCGGCCGCTCTGCTGCTGCGCTCGACGAGGCCGAACCTGCGCGGCCGGCACGGGTTCCCGCTGTGGGCCACGCTCACCGCCGAGGAGATCACCGACGCCGTCTCCACCGACCTCGCCGCCGACATCGCCGGACTCTCCCGCCTCGCGGTCACCAAGTTCACCTGCCTGCGCCGCGCGGTCGACCTCACCTTGACTGGTGGGGCGCTGCTCATCCTGGCCGCCCTGCTCACGGCGGGGGGTGCGCTGTGAAGGCCGCGAACCTGCTGCGCATCGCTCGGGCCAAAACGGTACTTCCCGCCGTCGCGATGACGGGGGTATCCATGGTGCTCACCCTCGCCGTGATCGTGATGTGGCTCGGTGAGGCAATGCCCAAGAGTGTCGCCCTGGTCGTCGGTCTCGGCCTGGACGGCGGTTGGCTGGCCACCCTCGCCTACGAGCGCCGCCTCGCCGCCCAGGGTGACCACAGCACCCCGGTAACCGTGGTCGGTTGGGTGTTCGGCGCCGCCGCAACCGGCGTCCTGGTCACCCACGCGCTCATGGCGGAGAAGGAATCCATCGGGGCCTGGCTCGCCGTCTCGTGGCTGCCGTTTGCAGCCAAGGCGCTGTGGCTCGTGCACGGGCTGTGGGAGCGCACCGCGCTCACCCCGGACGCGCTGGAAGCAATCCAGGGCATTCAGCAGGAAGCGCGCGACGAGGCGGCCGTGTCCCGAGCCCGACTGCGGTCCGACGCCGCCACGGAGGAGACCAGGTTGACGGCCGTGACGCAGGCCGGCGCCCGCGTCGCACACGTCCAGGCCAAGACCGCCGAGGCCCTCGCCGAGGCCTGGTCGACGCTGGAGAAGGCACGCCAGGGTGAGGACACCGGCAGGGCGCTGACCAGCGTGACGAGCCGCGTCACGCCCGACGTCACACCCCGCTGGGAACTCCCGGTTTGGGGACCCTCGGAGGCCGTTCCCGCACTGGAGTCGGGACCCGCGCTGACCGACGAGGCGCTTGACGTTCTCGTCGACGAGATCCGCCACAGCGAGGTCCCGGCCCTGTCGTATCGCGAGATGGCCGCCCGTTTCCGTACGGCCGGTCACTCCGCCTCTGAGGTCCGCCTGCGGGCCGCGTGGAAGCGCGTGGCCTGATGGCCACGCTGCCGGTGTTCCGGTGGCGCCTGGCCCCGGACGGCTACGCCACCCGCCGCCAACTCCGAGCGCAGGGCTTGCGGCCCGGCGGACAGGACGTGGCCGCTCAACTCGAACGGCCACGCCGCCACCGAGGGCCGCTGGTCGCCTACCTCTACCGCATCGAAGACGCCAAGCCCGTGCGACCCATGACGCCGGCGAAGTGGGCGGCCCTGGCCAAGGCCAACACTGCCCGCCGCACCTGCCCCGAATGCGGACGGGATGCGGGCTACGTCATCCCCACCTCACTCGGCACGTGCACAACCTGCGCCTACCCCGACGAATCCGCCGCCTAGCGGCAAAGCCCGAGACGGAGACAGTCGTGAAGACATCCGTGAGCACGCACAAGCTGCCCGGCTACGGCTCCACCCTGCGCACCTCCAAGCGGCTGACCGAGCAGGCCGTCAAGCTCGTCAGCCGGTCCGTGTCCGGCCGCATGCCGGACGTGGAAGTCATCCTGACCAACGAGCGCGGCATGGCCGAACTGATGGTCGCCGCTGACATCGCCCTGGCCGGCGCCGCCGACCGCCGTGCCCTCAACCGCGCCACCCGCCAGGCCAAGCACACCGCCCGCGAGATCCAGGCAACGGCGATCCCGCGCCCGGACGGCTCGACGCTGATCCTCATCGACGCCGACAAGCACCCCACGCCGGCTGACTTCGCGGTGACGCTCGTGCACGAGCTGGTGCACGCCATGCAGTTCAGCCGCAAGGGCGTCCTGGAACGGATCGTGCGCAACACCCGCGCCGAACTCGGCATCGAGCGCCAGTCCCGCCGCCAAGCCCGCGAACACGAGCGGCTGGTGGAGCTGGACGAGAACGAGGCGCACAGCCGCGAGTACCTCGCCGAGAAGCTCGTCCCCGGCGCCCGCGCCGCCTGACACCGCACGCCCCACCAGTGCTGCCGGGGTGGCCTCTTTCCTGCCACGGACCAGGCCACCCGGCGCCTCCCTCAACTCCCGCCCTGCATCGGGGCAGTCAGGAGACCCCTCAGCATGTCCGACAACGTCGTAAGCCTCCACAAGGACACCGAACCTGCCACTCAGGACGCGTCGGTGACCACGCTCACCGTGGTGCCGGACGCACCCGCCCCGGCCCCGGTGCCGTTGTGGGTGCGCTCCGGGCGAGCCGTGAAGCGCATCGCCACCGACGAAAAGACCACGACCACCCTTCGCGCGGTGGCCCGCCACGGGATGTACACGTTCAACGGGGGCCGGATCGTGGCTCGCCGTACCTGGGACGGCCGTACCGGTTCCCGCTACGAGCGCATGATCCGGGCGGCTGAAGCCGCGGGGAACCACGAGCTGGCCGAGGAGTGGGAAGAGCGTCTCCAGCGCTTCCGTGATGCCCGGCACCGGCGTCGCATGGACCTGCTCACCTCCCCCGTGGACGTGGCCAAGGGTGCCGCCATCGGCACCGGGATGAGCATCGGCACCCTGGTCGCCCTCGGCATCGTGATGGCCCTCAACACCAAGGACGTCGCCGACGTCATCACCCCGCTGACTGCGGTGATCGAGTTCATCGGCCTGCTCATCACCATCGTCCAGGTCGTCTGGCCCTACGCCGTCACCCTCGGTCCGCTGTTCGCCCTGCTCGCCTTGTGGTCGGTAGGCCGCAAGCAGCAGGCCGCCCCGAACTGGGCACTGCCCGACAACGTCCGCAACGGGGAGGGGGAGCCGATCACGCCGTCCATCGTGGTAAAGGCCCTGCGCGACCTCGGAGTGCCTGCCCTGCGGAACGCCATCAAGGAGATGGGCGACGCCGGCGCCTCGATGCTGGGGCCGATCCGGATCGCCGGATGCGGTGTGGAGGTCGACGTCACGCTGCCGTCGGGGGTGTCGACGGTTGAGGTGCAGCAGCGGCGGCGCAAGCTCGCCGAGAACCTCACCCGCCACGAGCACGAAGTGTTCATCACCATCCCGCAGGCCGCCCGCACCGTGCGGCTGTGGGTCGCCGACTCCGGCGCCCTGGACGAGCCGATCGGCCCGTCTCCTCTCGTCACCGACGAGACGATGACCGCCGACTACGCCAAGGGCAAGGCGCCGTGGGGGCAGGACCTGCGCGGCGATGCGGCGACCCTGAGCCTGTATCAGCGCCACCTGCTCATCACGGGCCTGTCCAACCAGGGCAAGACCGTGGCGCTTCGGTCGTTGGCGCTGTGGCTGTCGCTGGACAAGTCGGTGCAGTTCCTCATGGGTGACCTCAAGGGCGTGGGTGACTGGGCCATGTTCGATGGCCTGGCCACGACCCTGATCCAGGGTCCGACGGATGAGCACGTGATCCAGGTGACCGAGATGGTCGAGGGCGCCGTGGACGAGATGAACCGCCGTATCCAGGCCCCGCCCGGAACGACGTTCCCGCCGCTGATCGTGCTGGTCGACGAGGCGCAGGTGGCGTTCATGTGCCCGGCAAAGGACGAGGACAAGCGCCCCTACGGCGGCGCCAAGGCCAACTCCCGGTACTTCATGGCCGTCCGGAAGATCCACAACCAGGGCCGGGCCGTCAACGTGCTGATGTGGCAGGGCACCCAGGACCCGACCAACGAGAACCTTCCCAAGCTGGTCCGCGAGGGCGCCCACACCCGCGCCTCCCTCGCCCTGGGCACCGAGTCGCAAGCCCGCATGGCCCTGGGAGACAAGGCCGTCGACGGCGGGGCGGCGCCCAACCTGCTGCGTCCGGGCCTGGACCGGGGAACGCTCGTCGTCGCATCCGACGGCATTGCCATCCCGGCCGGACAGTCGTCCATCACGGTGCGCACGCACTACATCGACGACGACGCAGCCGAAGCCATCACCGACCGCGCCAAGGCGATCCGCGACGGCGTCACCACCCTGCACGCCATCGAGCGCGGCGAGGAGCGTGACCCGCTGGCCGACATCGCGAGCGTGCTCGGGGAGTCCTCGCGGGTGCGGACGAAGGATGTGCTCACCCGTCTGGCGAACCTGAACCAGGACGCCTACGGCGGCTGGTCGTTCATCGACCTCAAGCGCGTCCTGGACGACGCCGGCGCCGAGCCGTACAAGTCCGACGGCGTCATGGTCGTCGCCCGCGACCGCGTCGCCCGCGCGCTCGCCAACCGCGACGGAGACGGTTCCGCTTCCGCCGCCGAATGACAGGGAACCGACCCGCGACGGGTCAGGGATGCAGGGAGAACTCCCTGAACGCCTCCCTGACCCGCCTCCCTGGCCCTGACCTGCACGAATGATCACTCAGGGAGTCAGGGAGGCACGCAGGTCAGCACGCCTGAAACCCCCTCTACAGCACTCCCGGAAGGGGGTGCCTCCGCCTCCCTGAACCGGTACCGGAAGGGATTCCGCATGTACCCCGAACACCCCAGCCACGCGCCCACGCAGCGGGCCGTGGAAGTCCACCACCCCACCCCCATCACCCCCGCCGCCGTGACGCCGGCGCCGCTCATCCCCGTCCAGCCGCACGGCATGCCGACGGTCGCGAGCGTCGTCCTCCCGGACGGCCGTGTCGTCACCGGCTACGCCATGAACCCCGCCCAGCCCGAGCCGGTCGCGACCAAGCCGCCGGTCTCCCGCGCGGCGGTGAACGTCGCCCTCGGGGGCGTCGGGTTCCTCGCCGTGTGCGGCGGACTGCTGCTGCTCACCACCTTCATCACCGCCCTGACCGCGCTCATCACCCAGCTCATCACCCTGGCCGCCGTCATCTTCGGCGGCTGGATCGCCGTGCAGGTCTTCAGCGCGAGCGGCTCGGGGGGCAACACCTTCAACATCCGCAAGGCCGTCTTCAAGCGCAACCACTTCAACGGCTGACAGGAGCCCACGTGTTCGAGATCCGCGTCATCTGCGACCCCGCCGACTCCGACCGCGTCACCACCGCGCTCACCACAGCCTTCACCACCGGCGCCGTGCGCCGACGCCGGACCCGCGACGGCGCGCAAACCCGCCTCTACCTCACCGCCGACCACCTCCCCGACCCGGCGGACTGGCCCACCCCCGAGCAGGCATACGCCAAGGCCCCCAGCATCGTCAGCGAGATCGGCTGGACCGCGCGCACCATCGCCACGGCCGAGTGCTTCACCGAGCTGGACCGGGACTTCTACCTGCGCAAGGCCGCCCTGCTGGACCGCATCGCGCTCATGGACGAACCCGCTCCCGCCGGCGACCTCGCCACCGAGACCGCCGAAGCGGCGGCGGTCTCCCTGCTCGACATGGACCAGCCGGGCGTGATCTGCGACCCACGCGCTTACGTCCGCCAGCAGTACGCCCTCCTGACCGTCGACGACCAGTAGCTACGCCAAGGGCGGCCCCCTCGTCTCGCCAAAGTCGCGGGGCCGCCCCTGTCCACCTGCCACTGACTGACCTGTGGAGGTCACCCAGCATGACCCAACCCACCCCCATCCGGCGAGCACCCGGCCACAAGCCCCGCCTGCTGGACACCGCACTCTCCCTGGCCGCGAACGGCATCCCGCCCCTGCCCCTGCGGGCCGGGAAGGTGCCGTTCGGCAACTGCCCCGACTGCACCAACAACGCGTGCGGCGGCCGGCCGAACATGAAGAACCCCGGCCCCTGCCACTGCCCCGACATCTGCCACGCCTGGGCCGCCGCCACCACCGACCCCCACACCCTCACCTCCCCACCCTGGGCGTCCGCATGGCGCCGGGCCGCCGCCGTCGCCTACCACCCCGGCGGCGCCGGGGTGACCGTGGTCGACCTCGACAACGCGGCAGCAGTCGCCTGGGCCCGTGAGACGCTGCCCGCCACCCGCACCGTGCCAACCACACGCGGCGAACACTGGGTCTACCAGGGCGTCATGCGATCGGCGAACCACGTCCGTCCCGGAGTCGACGTCAAGTCGCACATGTCCTACGCCCGGTGGCTGGGCCCCGGCACCGGCCGCATGACTGCACTGCCGGACGCCGTGCGCGCCCTGGCCGTGAGGGAAGACACCACCCCCGCCCGCGCAGGAGTGGTGTCTTCCCTCCCCGCCCCGTGGGACCGGAGCATCGCCACCGGGTGCCGGCACACCGAGCAGTTCGTGCGCACCGGCCTGGAACGGGGCCTGTCCCTCGTCCGGGCCCGGACCGAATCCGGCGCCGGATCACAGGCGTTCGGCACGGCACGGTTCGTCGCCGTGCAGCACACCGCCTGCCCCGGCCCCTGCGCCCTGGAGGCCCTCGGTGAGGAGATCGTGGCCGCCGCCGTCTCCGTCGGCGTCCCGGAGCCCTACGCCCGCCGCGCGGTCACCAACGGCCTTCAGACACCCTCAGGGCGTGCGGCATGAACAAAGCAACACGAAACCCCGTAAACGGCCCTCAGGGCGCCGCACAGGGCCCGCCACGGCCGTCCGTGGGCGAACCGAAGGTCGCCGCCCGCAAGGGCGTCCTTTCTGCCCTTCGCCCTGACCCGCAGCAGGGAGACGGCCGTTACCCCGTCGCGTGGCTGCACATCAGCGCGCCCAATGGCGCCACCCCCAGCGCCACGTCACGGTGCGAGTGCGGGTGGCACCGCCGGGCGTTCGGCCGCAAGCGAGTGCTGGCCCTGATCGACGGCCACACCGACCACCGCGAGCACTGCCCGCTGCGTAACCCCCAGGAAGGGAGGGACACGGCATGACCACCCCCATCACCGCCCAGACCGAGGAACTGCCGCCGCCGTCCAACCCCCTGGCCGTCGCTCGCCGTCTCCTGCCCGACTGGCAGAGGGATGGACGCCTGATCGTTAGGCGCTGGCGTGGCTCGTGGATGCGCTGGAACGGCACCTGCTGGCGCGAGCTGGACGAAGCGCAGGTGCGCAAGGGCATGTACGAGCGCCTTGAGCACGCCGTCTTTCAGGCCCCTGCCAAGGACGGCGAGTTCGAGGAACGCGACTGGGCACCGACCAAACCGAAGATCGGCAACCTGCTCGACGCCATGGGCGCCATCACGCTCCTGCCCACCGAGACCGACGCTCCCGCGTGGATCGATGAACACGGGGACACCGGGCAGGACCACGGGCCCATCGTGGCCTGTGAGAACGGGTTGCTGCGGATCCGGGACCGTGCGCTTCTGCCGCACACACCGGAGTTCTTCAACCACGTCTCCGTCCCGTTCCCCTACGACCCCGACGCCACCGCACCGACGTGGGAGGGGTTCCTGGCGCAGCTCTGGCCCGACGACCCCGCCTCCATCACCGCACTTCAGGAGTGGTTCGGCTACGTGATCTCCGGCCGCACCGACCAGCAGAAGATCCTGCTCATGGTCGGCCCCTCCCGATCGGGCAAGGGCACCATCGCCCGCGTGCTGAAGTCACTGGTCGGTAAGGAGAATCTGGCCGGGCCCACCCTGGCCGGGCTCGGCACGAACTTTGGCCTGGCCACCCTGGTCGGCAAGCCTCTCGCCGTCATCTCCGACGCCCGCCTGTCCGGCAACGACAACAGCCAAGTAGTAGAGCGGCTGTTGACGATCTCCGGTGAGGACACGATCGACGTCGACCGCAAATTCCGCGAGCAGTGGACGGGCAAGCTGCCCACCCGGCTGATGATCCTGTCCAACGAACTGCCGCACTTCGGCGACTCCTCCGGCGTCATCGCCAACCGATTCATCCTGCTCAGCACCCGCCTGTCCTGGCTGGGCAGGGAAGACCCCACGCTCACCGACCGGCTCATTGCCGAGATGCCCGGCATCATCAACTGGGCCCTGGAAGGACTCGCCCGCCTGGAACGCGCCGGCCGCATCACCGAACCGGCATCCAGCCGCGAAGCGATCACCACCATGCGCGACACCGCCTCACCCACCAGCGCCTTCATCCGGGAACGGTGCACCACCGGCCCGGCCTGCACTGTGCCGGTGGACGCGCTGTGGACTGTCTGGCGGGAGTGGGCCGAGGACAACAACGTCAAGCCCGGCACCAAGCAGGTGTTCGGCCGCAACCTGCTCTCCGTCGTCCCTCAGCTCAACCGCACCCGCCCGCGGGCGCCCTCCGGTGAGCGGATCGCCACGTACCACGGGATCGCTGTCACCGGGTGAGCCCAGAATCCCCAGGGTCGCGGCCCATCGCGGCCCACCATCTCTGACCTGCGACTTTCCGAACCCTCATTGCGGCCCATCGCGGCCCACCCGACTCACGGCGTGGGCCGCGATGGGCCGCGATACCCCCGCGCAAAACCGCAGGTCACAGGCTTGGGCCGCGATGGGCCGCGACCCACAGCATTGTGACGCCATCCACGCCCCGACTGGCCCTCTCCTCACCTCAGGGAGATCACCGCATGACCACCGCCATGCCCCCGAGCTACGAGGCGCTCAAGGTCCCCGAGGTCATGACCGCGCTGCGCCTCAGCCGCAGCAAGGTCTACGACCTCATCCGCTCGAAACAGCTCGAAAGCTTCACGGCCGGACGCGCTCGCCGCATACCGGTCGACTCCGTACGCCGCTACATGCATGACCGAATCGAGGAGACCGACTGATGGCCAAGCGTGCCAACGGCGAGGGAACTATCAGCAAGCGTGCGGACGGCCGTTACCACGCCGCCGCCTACGTCTACCGCCCCGACGGCACCCGCACCCGCAAGTTCGTCTACGGCAAGACCCGCAAGGAAGTCGCCGACAAACTCACGGAGTTGCAGGAGAAGACCCGCCAGGGCATCCCGGCCGCAGAGTCCACCATGGCGTTCGGCGACTACCTCACCTACTGGCTGGCCACCATCGCCCCGCAGCGACTTAAGCCGTCCACCCTTAACAGCTACGAGGGTCTGACCCGCCTGTACATCCGCCCCGCCCTCGGTAAGAAGCGGCTGAACCGGCTGTCGCCGGCGGACGTGCGCCGGTTCCTCGCGGAGTTCAAGGACTCGTGCCTGTGCTGCCTGCGGGGTGCTGACAGGGAGCGCCCGGAGGACAAGCGTTCGTGCTGCGCCGTGGGCCGCTGCTGCGAGCGCCGCCCGGCGGCCCGAACCGTCCAGTACATCCACGCCGTCCTTCGGTCCTCCCTTCAGCAGGCGATCCGAGAGGAACTGATCGCCCGGAACGTCGCCCGGATCGTGGAGACCCCCACCGTCACCCGCAAGGAGGTGCGTCCACTGGACGCCGCAGAGGCCCGCCTCATGCTCAAGACCGCCCGTTCCCACCGCCTCTACGCGCTGTGGCTGCTGCTCGTATCGACAGGGCTGCGGCGGGGTGAGGCGCTCGCACTCACGTGGTCTGATGTCGACCTCACGAACGGTCAGCTCCGTGTCCGCCGGAACGTACAGCGCATCCGGCGAGAGCTGATCTTCGGCAGTCCCAAGACCACACGATCCATTCGTACGGTGTCCCTCCCGAAGCACTGTGTGCGTGCGCTCGCCCAGCACCGGGCCCAGCAGGAGCGGGAACGCAAGGTCGCGGGGAAGAAGTGGGAGCCCGCACCGGGGCAACCCGACGGGCTGATCTTCACCACGATCACCGGTCGCGTCACGGACCCGCGCAGCCTGAACCGGATGCTCACCATCCTTTGCCGGGACGCCGGCGTGCGACGCGTGCGAGTGCACGACCTCCGGCACACTTGCGCTTCTCTCCTGCTCGCTCAGGGCGTGGACGCTCGCACGATCATGGAGACGCTGGGCCACAGCACGATCACGATGACGCTCGACACCTACGCGCACGTCATGAACACGACGCTCAAGGCCGCTGCCGATCGGATGGACGACGCCCTCGGACTGGACGACTCAGAGGAGTCAGACAGCGAGCAGGAGCCGACCGCCGAGGAGTGATCGGCGTTTCTGGCTGCGTTGATGTCAGCGGTTGATGTCAAAGGCCCCCTGGGATGATCCCAGGGGGCCTTTGACCTGTGTGCACTCGGCAGGATTCGAACCTGCAACCTTCTGATCCGTAGTCAGATGCTCTATCCGTTAAGCTACGAGTGCTTGTTCTGTTTTATCGCCGCTCCCGGGCCTTCCGGCTCGCTCGCGGCGACAGGAAGAACATTACATGACTGCCGCCGCCATGTGAAATCCGTTAGCCATACCCCTTGCGACCTGCTGAAACCGCCCCCAGGGGCCGTCCGGGCCCGCGCGGTGTCAGCAGTCGGTCGAGCTGGACGCGCGCGGGTCCGGACGGTTGACGGCCCGAACGGGCCGGGCATGCTCAGGCGGCCGCCACCGAGGGACGGTCAGCAGACCTGGGAGGAGTAGGCGGCGTAGGACTCGCCGCTGATCGTGATCTGGCCGGCGGCCCGGGTGCACACGCCTGCCGTGTTGGCGCCGTTGCTCCAGACCTCGTACGCCGGGCGGGCCTTGCTGACTCCACCGTGCGGGGTCGCCGTCACGCGTCACGACGGCCGTGTACACGCTTGACCATCTGCGGTCCCTGAACGACTCCCACACCCAGACGTAGGCGTAGTTCTTGCCGCACCCGTAGTACTGCTTCACGGAAGCCGCCGCATATCCGTTGACCTTGATGTAACCGGTCGCGCCGACCTGGGAGACGCTGGAACAGCCCGGCGCCGACGCCGCTGCCGCAGGGCCGGCGCTGATCAGTGTGGCCGAGGCAGCGGCTGCCACGGCGGTGACAATGGTGGTGATGCGTCGCATGTTCCCCCGCATTCGAAAATGGTCGATGAAGCTCAAGTCCATCGGAGACGGCGAAGCGAAGAAAGGGCTGCGATCCGCAGCAGAGACGGGCATTCCGCGCATGCAGCCCTGTGACGTGGCTCACCATCTGAGGGAAAAGCCACTGAAAAAGCTCAGGGAGTCCGTATGACTTACCGGACTCCCTGAGCTGAGCGCGGAGGCGGAGGGATTTGAACCCTCGATGGGCTTTAAGACCCAAACCGCATTAGCAGTGCGGCGCCATAGACCGGACTAGGCGACGCCTCCAGCATCACTCCCGCGCGAGCGCGAGCGGTGCGTGCCGATGATGACACAGTCGAGCGTGCTGTCACCAATCGACCCCCACGGTACTAGGCGGGAAGGGCGCAGGGCAAAGGCCTTGTCAGGCCCGTACGGGCCCCGCTCGGGCGTCCGCGCGCAACATCCCGGGCCGCCTCGCGTTAGACAGCGCATGTTGCGTGCCACTTCCCGGGCCACGGCCCGCCCCGCCTTGCGGCGCCTTCTCGTCGGTGCCGCCGCCTCCGTCGCCGCCGCCGGGTCGCTGACCGCGGCACCCCCGGCCGCGTACGCCCAGGCCGACCCGCCCGGTCTGCCGTACCCGGCCGCCCGGCCCGGCGACGGCCCGGACCGGGATCACCTCACCGTCACCGTGCGGAACGCCGGCGGCGGGGCCGACGGAATGTTCGAGCTGTACTGCGACCCCGACGGCGGCAGCCACCCCGACCCGGACGGCGCCTGTGCCGCCCTGGAGCGGGACACGCGGTGGGGACAGGACCTCTTCGCGCCCGCGCCGGAAGGCGGCTTCTGCACCATGCAGTACGGCGGGCCCGCCACCGCTCACGTCACCGGCACCTGGGCCGGACGGCCCGTCGACGCCACGTACGACCGTCGCGACGGCTGCCAGATCTCCCGGTGGGACCGGCTCGTGCCGCTGCTGCCGGACATGAAGGCCACGGGGACGGGCTGACGCCGGCCGGGAGGGAGAGAGGGACGGCGGGCGGGAGAGACGGGAGCGGTCGGTCCGAGCCCTTTGCGCCACACTCCGCCCTCATTCCGCCAGCTGGGGGCGGCTCGGCCGAAAGGTACAGAAACGCCGCTCTCGTAAAGGTCCCGCGAAGGTCCCGCGACGTCGTCGCAGGAGGGCGGGCGTTTCACGGTTACTCGGTCGTCAGTTCGGGGTCACTTTCGCGGGCGACCTCCCTCTCATCCGGCGTCGCGAGCGCAACCGCAGCCCTTAGACTCCCTCGCGTGACACGCCGCGGGACGGTTGGCAAGATGGCCCGAGCGGTCGGCAAGGTGCGGTAACAGGGAGGAAGCGTCTCGTGAGCAGCAGGCCATCCCGAGGCGCTGCTCGCCTCGCAGCCATACTGGACGCCCTCCCGGACGCGTTGGTGCTGGTCAACGCCAACGGCACGGTCGTCAACGCCAACACCATCGCCCTGGAGGCCTTCGAGACCCCGGGCACCGCTCTGGTGGGGCGCGGGCTGCTCGATCTGCTGCCGCAGTTCGACTCCAAGCTCATCCCCGGCTCCATGCGCCGGCCGGAACACCTCGATCCGCACGCCCGGACCAAGCCGACCCGCATGATCGCGCGCAGGACCGACGGGACCGAGTTCCCCGTCGAGGTCACCAGTGCGAATCTCGAGAACGGGCAGCAGGCCTACGACGGTTACGGCTACACCGGCGACGAGCTGCTCATGCTCGTCGTGCGCGACCTGTCCGGGACCGTGGACACCGAGGCGGAGCTCGCCCGGTCCCAGCGGCAGACCGAGATGATCCTGCGGGCCGCGTCCGAGGGCGTCGTCGGGACGGACACCGACGGGCGGATCGTGCTCGTCAACCCGGCCGCCGCCCAGATACTGGGATTCCGGGCCAGCGATCTCGGCGGACGCGAACTGCACAACCTCGTCCTGCACTCGCGCGCCGACGGCTCGCCCTTCCCCTACGAGGACTCGCCGCTCGCGGACACCCTGCGCTCCGGGCGCAAGCACCGGGTGCGCGGGCAGGTGCTGTACGCCAAGGACGGCGGCAAGGTGCCGGTCGACCTGACGACCGCGCCCGTGCGCGACGGCGATCAGCTCGTCGGCGCCGTGATGACCTTCACCGACCGGCGGCCCTACGACGCCGTCGTCGAGGAGAAGGAGGCGGCGCAGAAACGGCACGAGGAAGAGCTGGAGCGGATCGCCGAGGAGAACGCCTCCGAGCTCACCGCGCTGCGCCAGCAGCACGTCACCGAGCTGGAGGAGCTGACCGAGCGGCACGCCGAGGAACTCGCCGCCAACGAGGAGCGGTACGCCGCGCTCGGGGAGCGGGAGAAGGACCGGTTCGAGGCGCTCGCCGCCCGGCACGAGCAGTTGCTGACCCTGCTCGGCCGGTCGCTGCGCGGCCCGCTGGAGGAGCTGCGCCGCGAGCTGGCCGCGCTCGCCTCGGACGACGCCGGGCAGCTGTGGCCCGAGGCCAACCAGGTGCTGCACCACCTGTCCGCCGGCTACTCGCGCATCACGACACTGATCGACAACGTCCTCGGGTACCAGCGGCTGGACGCGGGCGGCGAGGGCATCGCCCGTACGAAGGTGATGCTGGACGCCGTCGTCGCCGCCGGGGTCGACGGGGCCGTCGAGCTGATCGGGCCCGGGCGGGTGCAGTTCGCCGTGCACGCGCCGCCCATCGAGGCCGAGGTCGATCCGCGGCTGCTCGCCACCGCCCTGGCGCACCTCGTCGCCGACGTGGCGGGGGTCGACGCCACCGGCAACACGCCCGTGTCGGCGGGCGGTTACCTGGACAACACCGTCGTGGTGGCCGCGGCCCAGCGCGGCGAGGTCGTCCGCATCGAGGTGCGCGGGCCGTACGCCGGTGGCGACACCGTGCACGAGCCCATCGTCCGCGGGATCGTCCGGGCCCACGGCGGTGTGCTGCAGACGCACGACGTGCCGGGGATGAGCGGGAGCGCGTACGTCCTCGAGGTGCCGATCGGCGGTGGGGCCGGGGCCGTTGCCGCCCAGCAGGCGGACGAGTCCGCCGCGCTCGCCGTCGTCGACCCCGCGGATCCCGCCGCCGTCGGTCCCGCCGGGCAGGGCCCCGCTGGGGGGCGGCGCCGGGCGCGGCGGGGCACCACCGACGCTTTCCTGGACGGAGACGTCCCGGGTGGTGAGGGTGACGGGGCCGGTGGTCCCGGAGCCGACGGTGCCGCGCCCACCGGGCGGCGCAGGCGGCGGGCCGCCGGGGAGCCGGCCGCTCTTCCGGCCCTGGCGTCCGGTGAGGAGGCTGCGGCGAGTGCTGAGGCGGGCCCCGCGTCCGGTGGCACCGGGCGGCGGCGGCGCGCGGCCGAGGAAGCCGCTGCGGGTGCCGTCGGCAGTGCCGTCCAGGGTGTCGCCGAGGGCGCCGTGGTGACGGCCGCCGAGCACGCGGCGGGAACCGCCGCCTCGAACACGGGCCTCGGCGGAACCGTGCCGCCGCAGGGTGTGCCCGCGCCGTCCGGGCGGCGGGCCCGGCGTGAGCCGGGGGAGCAGGCGGCGCTGCCGCCCGCCCTGCCCGCGCCGTCGTCCGGTGATGAGTCCGCCGGTTCCGCCGATGCGGTTCAGGGGCAGGACGGGCAGCCGACCGGGCGCCGACGGCGCGCGCTGGCCGCCGCCAACGAGCGGGCGGCCGCAGCGCAGGAGGCTGCGGCCGGGCCGCGTCCGGTGTTCGCCCTGCCCCCGGCCGGGGCCGATCAGACTCCGCCCCCCGCCGCCCCCGCCCAACAGGAAGCTCCGGCCCAGGCCGACCAGGGGCAGGTGCCCGCTCAGGGGCAGGCGCCGGTTCAAGGACAGGCGCCCGCACACGGCCTGGCGCCCGCACAGGGACAGGTGCCCGCACAGGGACAGGTGCCCGCACAGGGGCAGGCGCCCGCACAGGGGCAGGCGCCGGTTCAAGGACAGGTGCCCGCACAGGGCCTGGCGCCCGCACAGGGACAGGTGCCGGTTCAAGGACAGGCGCCCGCACAGGGACAGGTGCCCGCGCAGGGACAGGTGCCGGCTCAAGGGCAGCCGCCGCAGGCCGTGGCGGCCCCCGGGTCGGCCGTCGCCGGTGGCGGGATGGCCGACGAGGGGCGGCACGACGCCGTTCCGCACGACCAGTCCGCCGACCACACCCCGCCGCAGCCGCATCCGACCAGTGCGCCGACCGGCCGCCGGCGACGGGCCGTCGCGGCGCCGCAGCCGGCCGAGGGAACCGCGGCGCCGGTGCCGGGAGGTGCCGACCAGGTGGGTCCGGTGCCTGCGGGCTCCGCGCCCGCGGGTCCGGGCGGGCCCGTACCGCCGGGTTCCATGCCTGCCGCTGCCGTGCCGGCGGCGTCCGTCCCCGCCGCAGCCGCCCAGGGTGTCCCCGCGCAGCAGGACGCCACCGGCCAGATCCCCCGGGGGCAGGCCGCGCCCGTGCAGCCCGGGGGCGCGCCCGGCACCGCCGTACCGCCGGGTGCCGCGCAGGGCGGTGCCGTACCGCCGCAGGGCGTCGTCCCCCAGGTGCACGTGCCGCAGGGCGTTTCCGTACCCGCTCAGGGCGGGCTCGGACAGAGTGTGCAGGCAGCCCTCCCGGGGCAGGTCCTGCCGCCCGCGGCCCCGGCCCAGCCCCTGCCGCAGCAGCCCGCCGCCGGCCGGCCGCTTCCCGCGGAGGCGGCTCCGGGGCAGGCCGTCCCGTCCCAGGGCACGAACGCCCGGGGAATCCCGGCGGCCCAGGGCACCAGCGCCCACGGCGCGCCCGCTCAGGGAGTTCCCGCCCACGCGACCCCGGCCCACGGAGCCCCCGCCCAGAACACGAACGCACAGAACACGAACGCCAACGGAACCCCGCCGCACGGCGGCACCCCCGCCGCCCAGCCCTGGCCCGCCGCCAACGACGCGACAGGGGCCGGGACCGCGCACCCGGCTCCCGCCAACGGCACGCCGCCCCAGGCACCGCAGCACACCCCCGCGCCGGGCACACCGCTGCCGCCGGGGGGTGCGCCGCGGGCGGCCCAGCCGTTGCCCGCGGAGGCCTCCGCACCCGTCGATCCGAACTCGACGCAGGGCCGCGCCATCAGCGTGCGGACGCTGGGCCAGGGTGTGCCGTTCACCCGGCAGGCGGCCCAGGTCCAGCAGCCGTCGGCCGTACCCGTCCCGCAGTCCGGCCCGCAGCAGTCGGCCACGCCTCCCCCGCACCAGCCGGGCGGCTCGGGTCGGCGCCGCAAGCTCGGCACGCCGCCCGACCCGGCGAAGCGCACGGACCAGACGGCCCGCCCGGAGCAGGGGCAGCCGCGCCCGGCGGAGCAGGCGACCCGTCCGGAGCAGGTCGCGCGGCCGCGTCCGGCGGGCGAGCACACGCCGCCGCCCGTCGCCGCGCAGGTACCGGCCCCGGCCACGGCACCCGTCCCGGCGCAGCCGTCCCTCGCCGGTCAGTCGCGCCTCGCGCAGATGACCGAGGGCAGCGGACGGTCGTACGCCATAGGCGCGCCGGACGAGAACGCCGCCGAGGGGCCCGAGCCGCTGGACGGGCCCGGCGGGGCCGTCGAGGTGGCCGATCCGCCGCGGCCGCAGCCGATGGACGACGAGTTGCCGCCCGAGCCGCTGGACAACCCGCGGCGGCTGCTGGTCTGGCCGGCGCCGGACGTCAGCACGCAGCAGGCGCTGAGCGACCGCGGCTACCGCCCGGTGATCGTGAACTCGCGCGAGGAGGTCGACGCTCAGATCGCGGCGTTCCCGGCCGCGCTGTTCGTCGACCCGCTGACCGGGCCGATCACGCGTACCGCGCTGCAGTCGCTGCGGCAGGCCGCCGTCGCCGCCGAGGTGCCCGTGCTGGTCACGGCCGGGCTCGGGCAGGCCTCGCGGGACGCGGCCTACGGTGCCGACCCCGCCGTCCTGCTGAAGGCGCTGGCGCCTCGCGACACCGAGCAGCACCCGCCGCGGGTCCTGCTGATCGAGGAGCACGCGGAGATCGCGCTGGCGCTGACGGCGACGCTGGAGCGGCGCGGGATGCAGGTCGCGCGCGCCGCGAGCGACGCGGACGCGGTGACGCTGGCGGGGCAGTTCCGGCCGAACCTGGTCGTGATGGACCTGCTGCAGGTGCAGCGGCGGCAGGAGGGCTACGCCGGGATCGTCGACTGGCTGCGGGCGAACGGGCAGCTCAACCGCACCCCGCTGGTCGTCTACACCGCCGCCGTCGACCAGGCCGACCTGCCGCGGCTGGCCTCCGGGGAGACGGTGCTGTTCCTCGCGGAGCGGTCCACCAGTCCCGAGGTGCAGACCCGGATCGTCGACCTGCTCAGCCGGATCGGCACCAACTGACAGGTCCTGCCGCCCCGGCAGGACCTGGAGCGCCGGCAGCCGGCGGGTGGCAAGCCCGCCCTCGCCCTGACCGCGACCTCCACCCCCGCCACGGCCAACACCGCCTACGTCGTCGCCGGTTTCGCGGGCGGCGCGGCCGCTTCGGCCCTCGCGGGGGCCGCGTTCAGCCACGTCGGCTGGGGCGGGGTGTGCGCGGTCGCGGGTGTGTGGCTGGTGCTGGGGTGGGGGCTGACCTCCGTACGCCGGTGAAGGCGAGACGGCCGGGTACGCCGGGCGGGCAGGCGTTCCGGGCGGGTCCGGACGGCCGGGTACGCCAGGCGGGCAGGCGTTCCAGGCGGGTCCGGACGGCCGGGTACGCCAGGCGGGCAGGCGTTCCAGGCGGGTCCGGACGGCCGGGTACGCCAGGCGGGCAGGCGTTCCGGGCGGGTCCGGACGGCCGGGTACGCCAGGCGGGCAGGCGTTCCAGGCGGGTCCGGACGGCCGGAACCGGCGTACCGGCCGGGCTCGGTGTACCGGGCGGGTCCGGATCAGGCGTCAGGACGGCTGGGGCGGCACGCGGCCCGGCCGTTCGGAGGTGGCCGAACTGCGGTCGCCGATCGCGAACGTGGACGAGTCGACCGTCCCGATGTGGATGCCGCCCTGGGGCGTCTCCGGCCTGGTCAGGAAGTCCCGCAGGGTCCGGCCCGTGGGGGCGATGTGGGGCGCGATGCTGACCAGGAGGGCGACGCCGAGCACCACGGCGGCCAGCTGCCCGACGTAGCCGAGCAGCGCGGCCAGGGGCGGGACGGTGAACGTCAGAAAGGCCAGCGCGAAGAAGGTGGGGACGTGCTCCCGGTCCTCCTTCCTGCGGGCGGCCGCGCGTTCGTGGAAGTCGACGTCACCCTCGTCGTTGTGGTCCACGACCTTCCACCCGGTGATGTCCCGGGCTGCGACGGAGAGCCGCAGCGTCACGGACCGGCCCCGCTCCAGGTGCCCGATGGTGAAGACGGCCTCGCTCACGGCCTGTTCGAGGTCCTGACGCCTGGTCACACCCATCTCGCGCTCGGGCTGCGACGTCGGCACCGCTTCGAGGATCCGGGCGTCCTGCGGAAAACTGAAGCGCAGTCGCTCGTTCTTGACGACCCGGTTGCCGCTGTTCTCGACCCGGAATTCGACCGAACTCAGGCCCTCGATGGGAAAGTCGTCGAAGCTGAGCCGGAGCCGGCGGCGCATGGTGTCGTCGGTGGACACCATGGTGTTGCTGACCTCGGCGTCCCAGGAGAGCCGCTTGGTCGGTTCACGGCGGAACTTCATGCGCTCGATGGCGACGGTCCCCAGGATGCCGAGGACCACGCCCACGACGGCCACGACGAGGTTCTGCTGGAACTCGGACAGCACACCCTCGGCTGCCGCCGTCACGGCAGGCGCCGCACCCCACTGCATGACAGTCCCCCGTCTGCCGGGCCCGGTGCCCGGCCCCTCGATCCAACCAGAAACGAGGTGCCGGGGCGGGTGAGTCGTCCGGCCTTGGGGCGGGGCCGGATCAGCCGAGGGACGTGACGTCCAGCTCCCCTTCCGCGTACTGCTTGCGCAGCACCTTCTTGTCGAACTTGCCCACGCTCGTCTTCGGGACCGCCTCGATGACCGTCCAGCGCTCCGGGAGCTGCCACTTGGCGATGTGGCCCTCGCCGGCGAGGAAGGCGCGCAGGGTCTCGAAGGTGGCGGTGGAGCCCTCCTTGAGGACGACCGTGGCGAGGGGACGCTCGCCCCACTTGTCGTCGGGAACGGCGACCACGGCCGCCTCGGTGACGTCCGGGTGGGACATCAGCGCATTCTCCAGTTCCACCGACGAGATCCACTCGCCGCCGGACTTGATGACGTCCTTGGCCCGGTCGGTGAGGGTGAGGAAGCCGTCGGCGGAGATGGTGCCGACGTCGCCCGTCTTGAGCCAGCCGTCCTCGCTGAACTTGTCGGCGGGGCGCAGCGGTTCGGCGTCGGGGCCGTTGTAGTAGGCACCGGCGATCCAGGGGCCGCGCACCTCCAGCTCGCCGGCGGACTCCCCGTCCCAGGGGAGGCGCTCGCCGCCGGGCCCGGACAGGCGGGCCTCGACACCGGCCGGGAAGCGGCCCTGGGTGAGGCGGTAGGCGAACTCCTCCTCCGTGCCGGCCACACCGGCCGGCGGACGGGCGATCGTGCCCAGCGGGGACGTCTCCGTCATGCCCCAGGCGTGGCAGACCCGCATGCCCAGCTTGTCGAAGGCCTCCATCAGCGACGGCGGACAGGCCGAGCCGCCGATGGTGACCTGGCCGAGGTAGGAGACGTCACGGGGATTCGCCGTCAGCTCGGCGAGCAGGCCCTGCCAGATGGTGGGGACGGCGGCCGCGTGCGTGGGCTTCTCGCTCTCGATCATCGCGGCGAGGGGGGCCGGCTGGAGGAAGCGGTCCGGCATCAGCATGTTCACGCCGGTCATGAACGTGGCGTGCGGCAGGCCCCAGGCGTTCACGTGGAACTGGGGGACCACGACCAGCGAGGTGTCCTGGTCGGTCAGGCCCATCGACTGGGCCATGTTGACCTGCATGGAGTGCAGGTAGATGGAGCGGTGGCTGTAGACCACGCCCTTGGGGTCGCCGGTGGTGCCGGAGGTGTAGCACATGGCGGCGGCCTGGCGTTCGTCCAGCTCGGGCCAGTCGTACGAGGTCGGCTTGCCGGCGATCAGGTCCTCGTACTCGTGGACCCGGACGGCCGCGCCGGCGAGGAGGGAGCGGTCCCCGGGGCCGGTGACGACCACGTGCTCGACCGGCTTCAGGTGCGGCAGCAGCGGGGCGAGCAGGGGGAGCAGGGAGCCGTTGGCGATGATCACGCGGTCGGCGGCGTGGTTGACGATCCAGGCCAGCTGCTCGGGCGGCAGACGGAGGTTCAGGGTGTGCAGGACCGCGCCCATGGACGGGATCGCGAAGTAGGCCTCGACATGCTCCGCGTTGTTCCAGGCCAGGGTCGCGACGCGCTCGTCGCCGGTGACGCCGAGGTCCTCCCGCAGCGCGTGGGCCAGCTGGGCCGCGCGGGCGCCGATCTCGGCGAAGGAGCGGCGGTGCGGCTCGTCCTCACCGGTCCAGGTGGTCACCTGTGATGTCCCGTGGATCGTCGACCCGTGGGTCAGGATCCTCGAGATCAGCAGCGGTACGTCCTGCATGGTGCTCAGCACGGCGTCCTCCCGGGGCGGCATTGCCAACGCGGTGGTAGGGGTTGCGCTGATTCTGCGCACATACCGCGCGGTATGTCACTAGGACCGGGTGATCGATCAGATCACGCCATGCCGGAGAGAGGGCTCACAAGCGGGTGGGACACCGCCTCACCGGCGGACAAGTCCCAGCTCAGCGTCCTCGCGGAGCTTGCCGATCGCCCGGGAGACGGCCGACTTCACCGTACCCACCGAAACGCCGAGCACCTCGGCCGTCTGCACCTCGCTGAGGTCCTCGTAGTACCTGAGGACCACCATCGCCCGCTGCCGGTCGGGCAGCCGCATGATCGCCCGCCACATCGCGTCGCGCAGCGCCTGCTGCTCGGCCGGGTCGTCACCGCCGGGCACCGGGTCCGGCTCGGGCAGCTCGTCGCAGGCGAACTCGTCCACCTTGCGCTTGCGCCACTGCGAGGTCCGGGTGTTCAGCAGCGCCCGGCGCACGTAGCCGTCGAGGGCCCGGTGGTCCTCGATGCGCTCCCAGGCGACGTACGTCTTGGTGAGGGCGGTCTGCAGCAGGTCCTCCGCGTCGCTCGGGTTGCCGGTGAGCGAGCGGGCGGTACGCAGCAGCACCGGCTGGCGGGCCCTGACGTACGACGAGAAGGACGGGTACGGAAGGGTCTGCGCCGCTGGTCCGGCCGCCTTCGAAGCGCTCGTGCAGACGAGTGTGGTCATGGCTCAACGCTATGAGCGGCGACCCCGCGGGCGGATCGGCCGCAGGTCCCGAAGCGGGGTCCCCCTCAGGTTGTACGGGCAGGGCTCGGTGCACCTCCTACAGGTGGAGCGAAGGGCCCGCGGTCCTGCGGGTTCACCCCTGGGGGTCGGTGGTCAGCACGAGTCCCGACGTCGGCACGCCCGTCCCCGCGGTCACCAGGATCCGCTCCGCTCCCGGTACCGGGTTCGCGGCCGTGCCCCTGATCTGCCGCACGGCCTCCGCGATGCCGTTCATGCCGTGCAGGTACGCCTCCCCCAGCTGTCCGCCGTGCGTGTTGAGGGGCAGGCGCTCCTCGGCCACGAAGTCCACCGCCTCGCCGCGGCCGCAGAAGCCGAACTCCTCCAGCTGCATCAGCACGAACGGCGTGAAGTGGTCGTAGAGGATGCCCACGTCGATGTCGGCCGGGGAGAGCCCGGTGGTGCGCCACAGCTGCCGGGCGACGACCGCCGCCTCGGGCAGGCCGGTGAGGTCGTCGCGGTAGAAGCTCGTCATCTGCTCCTGGGCGCGTCCGGCGCCCTGGGCGGCCGCGGCGATCACGGCGGGCGGGTGGGGCAGGTCGCGGGCGCGTTCGACGGAGGTGACGACGAGGGCCTGGCCGCCGTCGGTCTCCTGGCAGCAGTCCAGCAGCCGCAGCGGTTCGACGATCCAGCGCGAGGCGGCGTGGTCGGCCAGGGTGATGGGGCGGCCGTGGAAGTGGGCCGCCGGGTTGGTCGCCGCGTACTTCCGGCCGACGACGGCAACGTGCCCGAACGCCTCCGGGGTCAGCCCGTGGGTGTGCAGGTAGCGCTGGGCCGCCATCGCCACCCACGAGGCCGGGGTGAGCAGGCCGAACGGCAGCGACCAGCCGAGGGCCGCGCCCTCCGCCGAGGGCTCCCGGTGCCGCACCCCGGAGCCGAAGCGGCGGCCCGAACGCTCGTTGAACGCCCGGTAGCAGACCACCACGTCGGCCACGCCCGCGGCGATCGCCAGGGCGGCCTGCTGGACGGTGGCACAGGCCGCACCGCCGCCGTAGTGGATCCGGGAGAAGAAGGAGAGCTCCCCGATGCCGGCCGCCTGTGCGACGGTGATCTCGGGGCTGGTGTCCATGGTGAACGTGACCATCCCGTCGACGTCGGACGGGGTCAGCCCGGCGTCCGCGAGGGCCGCCCGCACCGCCTCGACGGCCAGCCGCAGTTCGCTGCGGCCGGAGTCCTTGGAGAACTCGGTGGCCCCGACACCGACGACGGCCGCGCGCCCGCCGAGACCGTCCCGCGCGCGCTGGCTCATCCCGCGACCCTCACCGTCACGGTGCCGGTGACGTGCGTGCCGAGGCCGTTCGCGCCGACGATCCGGACGGTCGCCGTGTCGCCGTCGGCCTCTTCGACCGTGCCGGTCAGCACCATCGTGTCGCCGGGGTGGTTGGGCGCGCCGAGCCGGATGGCGACCCGGCGCAGCCGCGCCCGCGGGCCGAAGTGGTCGGTGACGTACCGGCCGACCAGGCCGTTGGTCGTCAGGATGTTCATGAAGATGTCGGGGGAACCCTTCTGCCGGGCGAGCTCCGGGTCGTGGTGGACGTCCTGGTAGTCGCGGGAGGCGATCGCACCGGCGACGATCAGGGTGCGGGTGATCGGGATCTCCAGGGGCGGCAGCCGGTCGCCGGGCCTCACGGGGCCACCCCCAGGAAGACAGGGAGCACCAGCTCGTCGTCGTAGTGCCGGAACTCCAGCCGCACCGGCATGCCGATGCGCACCTCGTCGTGGGGCACCCCGACGACGTTGCTGACGATCCGCACGCCCTCGGCGAGCTCGATCAGGCCGACCGCGTAGGGCGGCTCGAAGGCCGGGAAGGGCGGGTGGTGCATGACGACGTACGAGTGGACCCTGCCCTCGCCGCTCGCCGCGACGGTGTCCCAGTCCGGGGAACCGCACGCGTTGCAGCCCGGCAGCCAGGGGAAGCGCAGGGCGGAACAGGCGGTGCAGCGCTGGATGAGCAGTTCACGGCGGGCCACGCCCTCCCAGAAGCCGGCGTTGTCCCGGTTGACGACGGGCCGGGGGCGGCGTTCGGCCGGTGCCGGGGGCCGGTGCGCGGGGGCGTACTTGAGGATGCGGAAGCGGTGGGTGCCGGCGAGTTCGCCGCCCGCGCGGACGTCCGTACGGGTCGTGACGAAGTACCCCGCCCCGAGCTTCGTGGTCTTGCGGCCGGACACCGATTCGATCACCGAGTCGAAGGTGATCTCGTCGCCCGGGCGCAGCGGGCGCAGGTACTCCTGTTCGCAGTCGGTGGCGACGACCGCGTGATGGCCCGACGCGTCCAGCAGGGTGAGGAGTTCGTCGTAGGCGGCCGTGCGTTCCGGGCGGTGGGTGAGGCCGGCCATGGTCCACGCCTGGAGCATGGTGGGCGGCGCGACGGCGTCCGGTCCCCTGTACGCGGGGCTGGTGTCGCCCATGGCCTCGCACCAGTGCCTGATCATCGGCTCGTTGACGGGGTCGCGGCCGACCCCGGTGGCGGCGGCCGGCCGGCCCTCGTAGGCCTTCAGGCGCGCCTCGAACTCCTCGTCGACCTCCGGCTCACCCTTCACGGTTTCTGACTGTCCGTCAGATTCATTGCTCCGTCAAGGCCCCGGCGACGCGAAAAACGCCTGCGCGACGGCGCCGGAGCACCGCCGCCCAGAGGCGTGTGCCCCCACGAAGCACATCCCCACGACACCCGGGCCGGCACTGTCGCACCGGCCCGCTCGGCACCTCTGTGCGTCACTTCGGTGCCGGACGGGAGCGGACAGAGGTGTTCGAACCCGGATGCCGCGAGAGGCGAAGCCTTCCAGCGCATTTCCCGGCCGGGACCCGCCCCCGGCGCGTCGCCCCCATTCCCCCTTTCCTTTTTCGAACGTACGTACGAAACTAGGAGCATGGCCACCACCGACCGGCAGGCCACGACGCTGGCCCTCGCACACGCCCTGTCAGCCGCCGAGCGCGGACTGGCCGTCATCCCCCTGTCCCGCTCCAAGCTCCCCGCGCTGCGCTCCCCACACCGCGACGACCCCACGCCCTCCCCCTGCCACGGGGCGTGCGGCCGCCTCGGGCACGGGGTCTACGACGCCTCCAGCGACCCGGACCGCATCCGCGAGCTGTTCGCCGCCGCGCCCCGGGCGACCGGCTACGGCATCGCCTGCGGGCTGCCCCCGCATCACCTGATCGGCCTCGACCTGGACGTGAAGACCGGCACGGACGCCTCGGCCGCCCTGCGCGAGCTGGCGCTGCGGCACCTGTTCACGATCCCGCCGACCGTGGTCGTCGTCACTCCGTCCGGCGGACGGCACCTGTGGCTGAGCGGCCCGCCCGAGGTGGTCGTCCCCAACTCGGCGGGCCGGCTCGCCCCCGGCATCGACATCCGCGGCGCGGGCGGCTACCTGGTCGGCCCCGGCTCACGCACGGACCGGGGCGGGTACGCCGCCGCCCCCGGCACCGCGCACCTGGCCCCCGCCCCCTGCCCGCGCTCCCTGTTGCGGCTGCTCATCCCACCGCCCCGCGCCCCGCACCCCCACCACCCCGTGCCACCGGCCGCCGGGGGCCACGGCCAGGGCCTGGTCCAGTTCGTCCTGGCCGCGCACGAGGGCCAGCGCAACACCCGCCTGTTCTGGGCCGCCTGCCGGGCCTACGAGGACGGCATCGGCCCGGCACTGCTCGATCCCCTGGTCGACGCGGCCCGGGGCACCGGCCTGTCCGAGCGGGAGGCCAGGGCGACGATCGCCTCGGCGGCACGGATGACGGGGCACCGGCCGTGAGCAAGGCCCCGCCCATGACCACCACCGAAAGACCTCGATGCAACGCCACGCAAAGGCGCCGGCCCTGGCGCTCGCCCGTCTCGTCCTGGCCTCCGGCCGCCGGGTGGACCTCGCCGACCTGCGGTTCTCCTCGACCTACGGCGACCTGCTGGACGGCTACCCCTGCAAGCCGCTGAACGACCTGCGGATCCGGGGCCTCCTGCACGCCGCCGAGCGGTCCCGCCCGGGCACGCCGGTGCACCTCGTCCCGCCGCGGCGCGAGTACCCCGACCAGTACGCGGGCGGCCTCGGGCCGGTCGAGGTGCTGCCCGCCGTGGCCTGCCTCGGCACGTTCCACTCCACTGCCCTGGACCCGGCCCACGACCCGGTCGCCTACCGCTCGCGGCTGACCGTCGTCTGGTTCCAGTCCACGCCCCGCCTCCCCTCGGACTGCGACGCCGAGCCCGCGCTGCGCAACCTCGACTGGTCGGTACTGGCCCGGGACGCGCCCGCTCCCCCGTAGGGTCGTCCGATGAGCGCTTCCCGGACAGAACTGCCGATTCGGCAGAGGGAGTTGACCTGGTCACTGTTCGAGTACCACCTGGAAGCGGCTGGAGCCGGAGGACTTCCTCCGGGAGCCCGCCGCCCACTGCAGGCCGATGCGCCGCGGCCCCGACGGCACCTGGGTCCCGGACTGGGCGGACACCGAACCCGGCCCGGTCCCCGTCCCCACCGTCGCCTGGGTGAGCCGGCACCTCGGCCGGTGGTGGAGCGTCGCCCTCGACCACACGCAGGGCCGCCCGCCCCCGTGACCGCGAGGACGTCGTCCGGCCCGGCCCGGGCGCCCCGACGGTCGAGTGGCTGCGGGACCTGCGCATCCAGTGGCTGAAGGTCCTGGACGGCCTCGCCGACCAGGACCCGGACGCCACCGCCCCCTTCCCCTGGCCGGACGGCCCCCGGCACACCGTCGCGCACAGGGTGGCCCGGGTGAACGCGGAGCTGATGAAGAACGCGACCGAGATCTGCCAACTGCGCCTGCTGCGGGCGGCTTCCGCACCGGACGCGGTGCGGTGAACGCGTGCAGCCCGGCCGCGTCCCGTTCCCCGGCGCGCGCCCGCCCCGCTCGTGACATCGTGGTGGCATGAGCATCGACGTACGCCCGGCCACGGAGTTCGAGGACGTCCGTGCCGTACTCGGGCCGAAGTCGCCCGCGGCGAACGTCTGCTGGTGCCTGAGCTACCGGATCCCCTCCGGCCTCAACAAGGAGCTGCGCGGCCCGGCCCGGGGCGAGTACGTCGCCGAGCTCTGCGGTGCCGAACCGCCCCCGGGTGTGCTGGCCTACGACGGTGACGAACCGGTCGGCTGGGCGGCCGTCGCCCCGCGCGCGGACACCGCCTTCGCCCGCAACCGCAAGATCCCGCACGTCGACGACCTGCCGGTGTGGTCACTCTGGTGCGTCCGGGTCCGCCCGGGGCATCGACGGCAGGGCATCTCGCACGCCCTCATCGCCGGCGCGGTCGCCTTCGCCCGGGACCGGGGCGCACCCGTGATCGAGGCCTACCCTCTGGACAACAGTGACGCCAAGGTCGACCTGACGATGGCGTACGCGGGTCTGCGGAAGAACTTCGAACGCGCCGGCTTCACCCACGCCGCTGACACGACCTCGGTCCTGGCCGGTCATCCCCGGATCCTGATGCGCCTCGACCTGCGCTGAGAAAAGGCCCGACCGCTGGCGACGGGGGATGCACCAGCGGTCGAGCCATGGCCAAGGGTAACAAGCGCTTGCCCACCGCGAGCCGACCGGCCTGCAGGAAGCGCCGGTTGTGACTCGTCTCACTCAGCCTCCCCGACGGCCGCTCCTGCCGGCCGGGCCGACCGCCTCAGTCGCCGCACGGCGGGTCGTAGGAGAGCCGGGGCAGGTACTCCCGCCAGGTGTCCCTCGTCAGCACGCCCCGCGTCATCGCGCAGATGCGGCGGACGGCCGTGTCGACGTCGAGGTCCCACAGCCGGATGGTGTCCGCCCCGCTCGACACCGCCAGCATGGGGCTGTCCGGGCTGAACGCCAGGAAGGTGCCCGTCTTGCTGTTGGGGCTCATCGACGGGCCGAAGGCGGTGGCGTGGGCGGGGTCGGAGACGTCCCACAGCCGGACGGTGCTGTCGTTGCCGCCGCTGGCCAGGGTGCGGCCGTCCGGGCTGAACGTCAGCGACACCACCGCCTCCGTGTGTCCCGTCAGCCGCGCCTGCTCGAAGGCCCCGGCGGGGTCCGCGACGTCCCAGAGGCGGACCGAGTTGTCGTCGCCGACGCTCGCCAGGGTGCGGCCGTCGCGGCTGTAGGCGAGCGCGTTGACCGCGCCGAGGTGGCCGCGCAGGGGCGCTCCGGCCAGGGCCGCCCGCCCGGGGCCGGTCACGTTCCACAGCCGGATCGTGCCGTCCGCACTGCCGCTGGCGAGTGTGCGGCCGTCCGGGCTGAACGCGAGGTGGTTGACGTACCCCTTGTGACCGGTGAGGGGGCTGCCGAGCGGGCGCGGACGAGCCGGGTCACCGATGTCCCACAGCCGCACGGTCCGGTCGTCGTAGGCGGTGGCCAGGACCTTGCCGTCCGGGCTGAACGCCAAGGGGTCGGCGTACCGCACGCGCAGGCGGGCGGGAGAGCCGTACCGGACGGGGTGTTCGGGGTCGCCGAGGTTCCACAGCTCCACCACCCGGTGGTCCGTCGCGATCGCGAGGGTGCGGCCGTCCGGCGAGAACTCCAGGGAGCGCACCTCGCCCCTGACCGGGCGAAACGGTTCACCCATCCGCACCGGCCTGCCCGGTGTCCGCACGTCCCACAGCCGGATCCGCCCGTCCTGCGCCGCCGTCACGAGCAGCCGCCCGTCCGGGCGGAACACCCCGGTCCGGCCGGCCATGTCCGACCTCGGCAGCGCCCACAGGCGGACCTTGTTGTCGCCCGCCCCGGTCGCGAGGGTGCGGCCGTCGGGGCTGAAGCCGAGCGCGTACATCTCGCCGTTGCTGCCCGCGAGGGGGCCGCCCACCTGCGACGGGTACCGCGGATCGCTGACCTTCCACAGACTCGCGGTGCTGTCCGCGCTGGCCGCGGCGAGCATGGTCCCGTCGGGGCTGAAGGCCACCGACCAGACCGGCCCGGTGTGGCCGGTGAGCGGCGTCCCGATCGGGTCCGGGCGGCCCGGACCGGCCATGTCCCACAGGCGTACGGTGCCGTCCGCGCTGCCGCCGGCGAGCGTGCGGCCGTCGGGGCTGAAGGCGACGGAGTGCACGGTGGTGGCGTGGGCGGCCAGCGGCGTCCCCAGGGGCTCCGGGTGCGCGGGGTCGGACGTGTCCCACAGCCGGATCGTCCCGTCGTCACCCCCCGCGGCCAGTGTCCGGCCGTCCGGGCCGAACGCCACCGAGCGCACGGCGGCCGTGTGCCCGGTCAGGGGCTCGCCCAGGGCCCGCGCACGGCGTGGAGCGGTCACGTTCCACAGCCGGACGGTGCGGTCGTCGCCGACGGAGGCCAGCGTGCGTCCGTCCGGGCTGAAGGCGACCAGGTAGATCGCGCCGTCATGGCCGGTCAGCGGCTTGCCGAGCGGCTTCGCATGCCCGGGATCGGACACGTCCCACAGCCGTACGGTGCCGTCGTCGGAGGCGCTCGCGAGCGTCCGGCCGTCCGGGCTGAACACCGCGCTGCTCACCCAGCTCGTATGACCGGTGAGGGGCTTGCCCAGGGGCTTGGGACGCATGGGGTCGGCGACGTCCCACAGCCGTACGGTCCGGTCGTAGCTGGCGGTGGCCAGGACCCGTCCGTCCGGGCTGAACGTCGTGAGGTAGACGGCGCCCGTGTGGCCGGTGAGCGGCGTGGAGAGCGGGGCGTTCACGATGGAGATCAGGCGACTGTTCGCGCCCACGTCGTCCGGCCGCAGCTCGTGGGCCACCAGGTCGAGCTGCGCCGACAGCGACGGATCGGTGTCCTGGACGCGGTCGGACTGGGCGAGCACCTGCTCGAAGACGGCCTCGTCGCGCTGCTTCCAGGCCACGACGGCCGACCCGGCGGCCAGCACCGCCAGCACGACCAGCGTCGCCACCGCGCCCCTGCTGATCCAGGTGATCCGTCTGCGCAGCCGCACCGACGCGGCCAGGAACTCCACCGCACTGCGCGTCAGGAACGTCTCCCCGGCCGACCGCGCCCAGCCGTGCGCCTGCTCCAGCCGCGAGCCCCGGTAGAGCAGTGAGGTGTCGCGGTTCGACTCCTCCCAGGCCCGGCCGTCCTCCTCCAGGCGCTGGCGCAGCAGATTGCCCTGCCGGTCCTCGTCGATCCAGTCGCGCAGCCGCGGCCAGGCGTGCAGCAGCGCCTCGTGGGTGATCTCCACGGTCTCCGCGTCGAGCGTCACCAGCCGGGCGCGGACCAGCGCTTCGAGGGACTCCTCGGTCTTGCAGGGGTCGGCCGACTCCTCCGTCAGCTGACGCCGGGTCCCGCGGCGGCGGGTGGCCCGGGTGTCCTCGCCCAGCCGCACCAGGCGGAGCAGGAGCAGCCGGGCCGCGGTGCGTGCGGCGGGGTCGAGAGCGGCCCAGGCCCGTTCGGCGGTCGCCGCGACCGCTCCCTGGATGCCGCCGGCCGCGCGGTAACCGGCCAGGGTGAGCCGGCCCGCCTTACGGCGCTGCCAGGTGGCGAACAGGGCGTGCGAGAGGAGCGGCAGCACACCGGCGCCGTGCGCCGAGCCCGGGCCGTCGGCGCCTACCTCCCGGACGATCAGCTCCGCCAGCCCCGGCTCCAGTTCCAGGCCGACGGCCTTGGCCGGCCCGTTCACCGCGTCGCGCAGCTCCGGGGTGGTCAGCGGCCCGAGCACCATGTGCCGGTGCTGGAGCGCGTCGGCCAGCTTGGGGTACCTCAGGCACCGGTCGTAGAAGTCGGCGCGGATGCCCAGCACCACGACGGCCGGGGCGGGTTCGCCCGGGCCGGCGGACGAGCAGGCGGCGTGCAGCACCTCGATGAAGGCGCGGCGGTCCGCCTCGTCGGGGCAGAGGGTGAACGTCTCCTCGAACTGGTCCACGATGACGACCGGCCGCGCCCCGGAGGGAGATGCGCGCCGCGCCCAGGCGGTGACGGCGGTGCGGACGGTGTCGGGGGAGAGGAGAGGGCGGGCTTCGGGGGTGGGCGCAGTGGGGGGTTGATCGGAGATGGGGGGCGGGCTGGGGTCCTCTGCGGCGGCCACGTCGCCCTCCGCTGTGGAGGCCACGTCGGACCCTGCTGCCGGGGTCGGGCCGGACCCTGTCGCCGAGGCCGGGACGACGGAGGCGAGCTCGGGGATGCACCGGACCAGCTCCGCCAAGGGATCGCTCCCCGGTACGAGTTGGACGACTTCTCGCGCCCGGCCGTTCCCGCCACCGCCGGTCGCGGCGGGGCCGTCACCGCCACTGCCGTCGTCACCGCCCAGCGCTCCGTCCCGAAGGGCGGGCACCAGACCGGCGTTCAGCAACGAGGACTTCCCCGCCCCCGACGCACCCACGAGCATGACGAGGCCGCCCGTGCCCGCGGCGGCCCCGAGCTGGGTGACGAGCGCGTCCGTGCTCCGCTCCCGGCCGAAGAACCACCGGGCGTCCTCCAGACGGTAGGAGGCCAGGCCCCGGTACGGGCACACCCCACCGGGGGTGGACGCGGACTCGTCCGGCTGCCGCTCCTCGTCCGCGGAACCCCCGGGACGCTCACCGACCGGGTCGGCCACCGCGCTCTCCCACAGCCGCTGCCACTGCCCGAGGTCGTACAGGCCGGGGGAGACCGGCGTGGGCCGCGAGCGCCGCGCGTCGGGGATCAGCACGTGCAACACCGCCGCGAGGGCGGTGAACTGGGCGGGGACGTTCCGGGCGCGCCGCCAGTCGCTGATGCGCTGGGCGGAGACCCGCACCGGGCGCCCGCGTTCGTCGACCCGCTGGAGTCGTACGACCGCTTCGGACACCCGCTTGAGAGGAGGGTTGCCGGCTTCCTTGTACAGCAGCGCGAGGCGTTCCGCGAAGGCAGTGCGCGACCCCGAGTCGGAACTCAAGGTCTCAGCTCCTTACTTTCACGCCTGGACGTCCGGACCGGAAAACTCATTCTATATGCCTGACCTGTGACAACGCCGTCCACTGGACACCGGAGCCCCCTCTTCCATGGCCGGAAATGGCAGGATCCGGACGCAGCCGCGCACCTACCCGGTCGGCTTCCGTCCGAGGCGGACGGAGAGACTCCACCGTCCGGCACCGGTCCCCACGAGGGGAGGGACCGGTGCCGGACGATGTGGTGATCCTCCCCAGCGCCCCGCCCCGCAACCCCGGTGGATCGCGCGGCTGGACGACCCTGGATAACTGACGGTCCGTCAGCTATGGTCGCGCTGCCGTACGACTCAAGCGATGTGCACGCGACGTACAGGGGTGAGCGCAGTGGAGTCGAATCCCCGGAGCCCACGACCACCGAGCCCGCAACCACAGCACCCACAACCACCGAGTCCGCCACCGCGGAGCCCGTCACCGCAGAGCCCGTCACCGCAGGGCGCGCCACGCTGGGTCGCGATGTTCTACCGGCCGGCCGAGGGGTCCTGGCGGACGGCCGCGCAGTCACCCCACCGCTCGCCCGTGCTGTACGCGCTCGGTGAGATGACCCAGACACTGCGCGCGCGGGGCGACGAGGTGACCGTCGCCCTGTGGGGCCCGAGGGACGGCGCGTGGCACCGCTTCGACATCCCTTTTGAACCTGCCGCGCAGCCGGCCCCCGTGGGGCAGGCGACCCCTTCCCCTCCCCACGGCGATCCGGCCGGCGGACCGGGCGAACCGACACGACTGGCGGACCGGATGACGGACCGCCGCCATCAGGTCCTCATGGCGGGCCTGACCAAGGCGGGGTTCTACGACCTCTCCCCCGAGGACGACACGACCGTCCGGGCCGTGGTGGAACGGCTCGACGAGGCGGCCGTACGCCAGGTCGCCCACTGGCTGGGTGCAGCCGGAGGCGCGCGCTGACCGGGCCGGTTCAGCGGCGGACGTGCCGGGAAGTCAACTCCCGACGGCCACGGGTCCGATGCCGTCAGGAGGAGGAAGGAACGGCATGAAGGTCTTCGTGGACCGCGACCTCTGTTACGGCTCCGCCGAGTGCGCCCACCGGGCACCATCGGTCTTCGCGTTCGTCGAGGGCTACGGGGTCGTCCTCCCGGGCCGCGAGCGGACGGGCGACGATCCCGAGGTCCTGGAAGCGGTGGAGAAGTGCCCGAGCCAGGCGATCGGCATCACCGGGGCACCGCGGTCGGCGCCGGACCGGCCGTAGCGAGGGTGCATGCCGGTACCGAGCCTGCTCGCGGTCTTCGCCCATCCCGATGACGAGTCCCTGTCGGCGGGCGGCGTCCTCGCCCGCCACGCGTGCGCGGGCGCGCGCACGGCGGTCGTCACGGCGACCTGGTCGGCGGACACCGCGCGCGCCGGGGAACTGGCCGAGGCGCTCGGCGTCCTGGGCGCAGGCCCGCCACGCATGCTGGGTTACGCCGACTCCCGCGTCCCGCACTCGGCCCCGGCCCGGCCGCGCTGGTGCGACGCCCCGCTGGACGCGGCGGTGGGGGAACTGGTCGCGCACCTGCGCGACTTCCGCCCGGAGATCGTCGTCACCCACGACGCCTACGGCGGACTCACGGGCCACGAGGACCACGTCCACACCCACCGCGTGACGGTCCTGGCGGCCCACGCGGCCGGCCTGGAACGCCTCTACCCGGAGGCGGGGGAGCCCTGGCAGCCGAAAGCCCTGTACGTGTCGACCCACCCCCACAAGGCGGTCCGGACCTGGGGCGCACACCTGCTCCCCGCCGGAAAGGCGCTGCGCACGGTCCCGGACGCGCACGTCACCGCCACCGTCGACGTCACCCCCTGGCTGGACCGCAAGGTCGCGGCAATCCTGTCCCACCGCACGGAGGTGACACGGGGAGCCGCACCGGGCGTTATAGCCGCCCTCTCCGCCCCCGAACGGCACCACCTGCTCGGCACGGAGTACTACACCCGCCACGACCTCCCCCCGCAGGCCCCCGCCCGTACCGAGCTGCTCCCCTGAACCACCCGCAGCGCCCACCGAACCCGTGGCCCCATGCGGAAGGGGTGCACTCCGGAGAGAGACACCCCTTCTGACCTGCAACATCCGCCGAAGGGAATGGTCTTGCAAAGTGTGACCCGGACACACGTCACCTGCGCTGTTTCAGCGCCTGCGCCATGCGGAGCAGTTCCTCGTACAGCAGTCGGCCGACCAGCGCCCCGCCGAAGACCACGACGCCTACGCCGACCAGCCAGGACTCGATGACCAGGACGGTTCCGACGGGCCCGTAGGTGACGGCGTTGGACGCGATCAGCGGCGAGAAGACGAGCCGGGAGAAGACCCTCAGGCCGAGCAGCCCGATCACGGTGGCCACGGCGCCGGGCAGCAGGGCACGCCAGCGGACCCTCCCGCCGAGCAGCAGGCGCTGGGACCACCACACGAACAACACGGCACTCAGCGATGCGACGGCCCCACCCGCCAGAGGTTCGCGCCGCAGCGTGGTGGTGGCGGACAGGTAGAGGTATCCGGTGAGGACGCCGAGCCACACCACATGCCGCCATCGGGCCCACCAGCGAGCCGGCGGCAGGTCCCAGACCTTCTCATAGCCGGTCTGCACCGCCGCCCCGAAGGTCAGGCCGAACACGGCAAGGGCGCCGACACCGAAGGCGGTCGTGGTCCGCAGGGCCTGGCCGGGCCGGATGAACAACTGCTCGACCTGCCGCCTGGAAGCCGTCGACACGCCGAGCCCTTCCCCCAGCCACTGAGCGAACCCCCGCCCGTGCTCGGCGTCGGCAGCGGAGACAATGATCAGCAGCGGTACCAGCGTGAGCAGCCCCAGAGCCGCGAAGCCCAGCGAACGCGACCACAGCTCGGTATCCCTGCTCCGCCTCCATCCCCGCCCGACTGGCGAACGGCTGATCACGCGGTGCAGTCGCCCGGACCGAGACGGGCGCTCCGCGTCACCGGAAGGCTTCATCGGCATGCCTGCCGACTACCACGTTCGAAACCATTGCCACGCGAGGGCGCGAAGCGAAGATTCGCCGATGGCCGGCCCCCGTCCGCATCGTCAACGTGATGGTTCCGCGTCAGCAGCGGACTCCCTGCAAGCAGGGCTGTCCCACAGGCCAGAGCTGGTCCACCGCTGGTCCACACGCACTGATCAACAACGCGACCCAGCCGGATCAAGGTGAGACAGAGCCCATGCGGAAGGGGTGCCCCTCCGGAGAGAGACACCCCTTCTGACCTGCAACATCTATGACCTGCGCGGAGGCGGTGGGATTTGAACCCACGGTGACATCGCTGCCACGACGGTTTTCAAGACCGTTCCCTTCGGCCGCTCGGGCACACCTCCCCGCGCCGGCCGTGATCGGCGGCGCGGGGACAAGGGTAACGGGTCGGTGCGGGCGGGTGGGGGTCAGTTGTCGCCGACGCGGGAACCGAGCGTCACATCGACCGTGTGCTGCTTGCCGCCCCGCTCGTAGGTGATCGTGACCTTGTCGCCGGGCTGGTGCGTCCAGATCTCGCCGATCAGGGTCGGGCCGGAGTCGATCACCCGGTCGTCGAGCTTGGTGATGACGTCGCCGGGCTTGAGGCCCGCCTTCGCGGCCGGGCCGCCCGGCTCCACCGGTGCCGCGCCGCTCGCGCCCTGGTCGGTGATCTGCGCACCGTCGGAGCTGTCGTCCAGGGACACCGACGCGCCGATCTTCGCGTACACCGGCTTGCCGTTCTTGATCAGCTCCTGGGCGACGTACTTGGCCTGGTTGATCGGGATGGCGAAGCCCAGGCCGATCGAGCCCGACTGACCGGTGCCGAAGCCGCCGTTGCCGGTGGACTGGATCGCGGAGTTGATGCCGATGACATTGCCCTGCGCGTCCAGCAGCGGGCCGCCGGAGTTGCCCGGGTTGATCGAGGCGTCGGTCTGCAGGGCGCTCATGTACGACGCCTGGCTGCCGCTGCCGTCACTGGAGGCCACCGGGCGGTTCTTCGCGCTGATGATGCCCGTCGTCACCGTGTCGGACAGACCGAACGGGGCGCCGATCGCGATGGTCGCGTCCCCGACGGCCACCTTGTCCGAGTCGCCGAGAGTGAGCGGCTTGAGGTCCGAGGGGGCGTCCTTGAGCTTGACGACGGCCACGTCGTAGCCCTGCGCGTGACCGACCACCTCGGCGTCGTACTTCTTGCCGCTCGGGAAGGTCGCCGTCAGCTTGCCGCCGTCCACCGCGTCCGCCACCACGTGGTTGTTGGTGACGATGTGACCCTGCTTGTCGAAGACGAAGCCCGTGCCCGTGCCGCCCTCGCCGCTGGTGCTCTCGGCCTCGATCGTGACCGTGCTCGGCAGTGCCTTCGCGGCGACGCCCGCGGTCGTGCCCGGGTCGCGCTTGACGTCACCGCCGCTCGCCGAGGCCGAGACCGTCGTCGAGCCGGTGCTCTCGTCGTCGTTCTTCGCCAGCACGTACCCGAGGCCGCCGCCAAAACCACCCGCGACCAGCGCGGCCACCAGGACCGCGGCGACCAGACCACCGCGCCTGCGGCCGGACGGCGGTGCCGGCTGCTGGTACGACGAACCCCATCCGCCCGAACCGGACCCGGACCCTCCGTCGCCGTACGGGGAGGTCGGCGGCGGGGGCGGGGGCCAGGACGGGTCGGGGGCGGAGGAGGAGGCCCCGGGATGGCCGGCGCCGCCCTGGCCCTGAGGGACCTGCCCCTGGGCGTCCTGTCCGTACGACCCCTGGTGGGCCTGTGCCTGGGGCGCCGGAGCAGCGGGAGCGTCCACCGGCACGGGGGGTGCGGACGGGGCGGGGGGTACCGCGGTGCCCTCGTTCTCGGTGCTCACAGCTTCTCTCCTAGATCCACGGCCGTTTTCCGGGTCGCACGTATTCATGCTCTTTCGCGCCGGCCGACGGGTCCGGCGCGATACAGCTGTGCTTGTCCCTTTGTATGCCGTCAGCTTTTCCCACTGGCCGTCAGAGCACCATAAGCGGTGGCTGTGCGTCCGAGGCCATTCTTTATATAGGTCATTACCGGTGAAAAGGATGCAATCCCAATGCCTCCGTCCGGACCTGCCTCTCCGGCGATTCCGTCCGACCGGACGCGTACCCGCACTCGGTGGCACCATGACGCGGTGACCCACGCACGACAGCATGTGATTCAAGTCGTCGCCCACCGCGGAGCCTCCGAGGACGCCCCGGAACACACCCTGGCCGCGTACACCAAGGCGATCGAGGACGGCGCGGACGCCCTCGAATGCGATGTGCGCCTCACCGCCGACGGCCACCTGGTCTGTGTCCACGACCGACGGATCAACCGTACGTCCAACGGCCGCGGCGCGGTCTCCGCCCTGGAGCTCGCCGACCTCGCCGCCCTGGACTTCGGCTCCTGGAAGACGGGCGCGGCCTGGAAGGGCCGCGACGAGGAACCCGACTGGGAGCACCGCCCGGAGGACCGCGAGGCGACATCCGTACTCACCCTGGAGCGGCTGCTGGAGCTCGTCGCCGACGCCGGGCGCCGCGTGGAACTGGCCATCGAGACCAAGCACCCCACGCGCTGGGCCGGGCAGGTCGAGGACCGGCTGCTGGACCTGCTGAAGCGGTTCGGCCTCGATGCCCCGCTCTCCCCGGCGGAGTCGCAGGTGCGGGTCATGAGCTTCTCGGCCCGCTCGCTCCACCGTGTGCGTGCCGCCTCGCCGACGCTCCCGACGGTCTACCTGACGCAGTTCCTCTCGCCCCGGCTGCGTGACGGACGGCTGCCCCCGGGCGTGCGGATCGTGGGTCCCTCCATCCGCATCGTGCGCAACCACCCCCTGTACATCGCGCGCCTGAAGCAGGCCGGCCACCAGGTGCACGTGTGGACCGTGAACGAGCCGGACGACGTGGACCGCTGCGTCGAGCTCGGCGTCGACGCCATCATCACCAACCGTCCGCGCGCGGTGCTGGACCAGCTCGGCCGCTGACACCCGGACCCGGTGCCACCAACCTCTCAAGTCCCACCAGACCCACGCACACCTCTTGACCCCACACCACCGCAGACGGGATCCTCCCCTCTCGGCCACACCGATGATTTCAAGCCATACGGTTACAGGGAGTGCTCCGGCGCGTTCGATCCGTATGCGGTCGTGGTGAGTGCGTCACCGGACGTGGATTGGCCGGTTTCCGGTACAGGCCAATGGGGCATCCACACCGTGGCGTGGGGCGAAGGAGGTCTCGGGGGTGGCGTTGGTGGTGGCACAGGAGGTGCCCACGTCGTCGAGCATGGCCGTACCCCATGGCCCTGCGGGCGTGGGGGAAGCGAGACACCGGATGCGTGCGCAGCTGCGCAGAGGTGGAGTCGCGGAATCGGTCATCGACGACGCCGTACTGATCCTTTCCGAACTCTTGAGCAACGCCTGCAAGCACGGCAGACCCCTCGGCGACGCGCTGTCCGGTGACGGCAACGTCCGTGCCGCGTGGCGCGTGGAGCCGGCCGGCCGGCTCGTCGTGGAGGTCACGGACGGCGGCGGCCCGACCCGCCCCGCCCCCGCGACCCCGTCGGTCACGGCGCACGGCGGCCGCGGGCTGAACATCATCACCGCGCTCGCCGACGACTGGGGCGTGCGGGACGACATCCGCGGCGAGGTCACCGTGTGGGTCGTCGTCCACGACGACGTGCACGACCCGGACGCGGGCCACCGCCGCGACGACTTCGCGACGCGCGTCACCGCCCCCGCGGTCTCCGGGATACCCGGGCTCGACTTCGCGGACGCCTTCGACGACATGGGCTGAGCCACGACACGGACGGGGTGCGTGCGCCGCGCCGGACCGGGTGTCGTCCTCAGGACCCCGTGCCCCCGGGTGTCGTCCACAGGACCCCGTGCCCCGGGGCGCGAACGGCTAGGCTCGCGACCGTACGAGACGAGCCGTAATCGGGAGACCCATCGATGGCCAAGAAGCGACCTCAGACGAAGGCCAAGCGCCCGCAGACCACGGGCGGGGCCCGCACCGTCGGTGCCGAGGGAGACGTCCCGGTCGTCGGCGCTCGTGAGCCCTGCCCCTGCGGCAGCGGCCGCCGCTACAAGGCCTGTCACGGCCGGGCCGCCTCGCACGCCGCGACCGAGCTGGTGCACCGCCCCTTCGAGGGCCTGCCCGGCGAATGCGACTGGGTGGCCCTGCGCGAGCTGGTCCCGGCGGCGACGGTCGAACTGAAGCTCAAGGACGGCCTGCCCGAGGGCGTCCCGGCGGTCACCCTGGCCACGGTCCTTCCCATGGCCTGGCCTGCTCTGCGCCGCGACGACGGCTCGGTCCTGCTCGGCCTGCAGAACGACACCGCCTCCGGCGACATCAGCCGCGACCTCGCCGACACCCTCCAGCGCGCCCTGGAAGCCGAGCCCGGCACGCCCGTCCAGGGCCGCCGCGCCCCGGCCGACAGCCCGCGGCTGCAGGATCTGCTCGACCCCGAGGGCGCGTTCGAGCCAGAAGTGCACAGCGGCTTCGAGTTCTGGGTGCCGGACCCGGAGAACGCCACGCCCGATGTGACCGCCTCCCTGGAGCGGGCCAACGCCGCGGCCATCCCGACCGTCAAGCTCCAGGGCGTGGACGCCGCGTACTGGTGCGAGACGCCGGAGAAGAACCATCTGCGGTGGGTCATGCCGCACGCCGAGGAGCGGCTGCTGGACGCCCTCGCGCGGCTGCACGCCGCGGGCCGTTCCAGCCTCGGCGAGGGCACCCGCCTGGTGGGCTCCTTCCGCGCCCATGGGCTCACGGTGCCGGTGTGGGACCTGCCCAGCGGGGTCACCGCCGAGGACGTGGAGAAGCCCGCGGCGGAGTTCGCCGAGCGCCTCGCCGCCGCCCTGGCGACGGACGCGCCCCTCACGGCGGACGAGCGCCGCGCCCGCGGCGGCCTCACCAACCGGCAGGTCACGCTCAGCTGACGCCGGGCCCGGCGTCCGGCCGGCCGGTCCGCCGGCCGGCTGGCTTCTCGCGCCCCGCGAAGCACAACTCCCGTCAGGGACAAGCCAGTCGGTGACCGGAAAGGCGAGTTCGAATTTGCGAACCGCCGATCTCTTGTTACCGTTCCTATAGCCCGGTTGCTGGTGCATCCCCCGTCGCCAGCAACCGGGTCTTTGCGTCCCCGCTTCCAGGCACGGAACGCGGCGGCTTCTCAACTAGCCGTTTCTGCAAGCTAGTTGCTTCCCGACCGCAGCAGCATCGGTCCCCTTCGGCCCCGCTCGGCGAACTCCGCGACGGCCGTGTACGCCGCCGGATACCCGCGTGCGGACTCCCTGGGCGTCTCGCAGGTCCCCGGCTCGTCCCCCGCCCCGACTGCACACGTCATCCGCACACTGCGGTCGCCGGGGCCCATCAGGCTCAGCACGGCGTCCAGCGCTTCGCCCGTCGCATTGCGGTAGTACGTACGCGCCCAGGTCTGCGCACCCTGCGTCACCACACACGTCTGTGCCTCGATCCCGTCGGGTGTGGAGAGTTCGGGCCCGCACCGCACGGCGGTCGACAGCCCCTGGCCGAGCACCGGGAGGCCGGGGGCGGCGGACGGCACCCGGGGTACCTTGTCGTCGTCGCGCGGCGAAGGGCGTACCGCGGCGGAACCGGTCAGGGGAGCGTCGGCACCCGCCGAACCCGCAGCTCCCTTGGCCCCCCTCGGCCCCACGGGCCCCGCGGACGCCACCGCCAGCGGCAGTGCGATCGCACACGCCGCCACGACACCCGCGAGGGCGAACAGTCTGGTTCTTCGTGGGTCCCGGGAGCGGTCCCGGGCGTGACGCCGCATGGTTCCGGAACTTAACGCGCCGGGGCGGGCGCCGGGCTCGGCGCGCCCGACAGCCCTAGAACTCGGGCGCGCTCACACCCGTACGAGTGAGGGCTTCGACCACGGCGTCCACCACTGCCTCGACATCGGGCACCCAGGGTGAGGCCGAGCCGGGCAGCGGCGCGCGCTCCCAGCGGATCTCGCCCTGTCCCGTCTCGGAGGGCGGCAGGGCCAGGTAGCCGCCCTCGCCGTGGAAACGGAGCGAGCCGGGCACGAAGTCCTTGGCGTAGAGCAGTTCCCCGAGCTGCTCCATGGAGTACGGCTTGACGAGGATCGCCCAGCGGGCGGGGGAGGCCACGACCGGGCCGAGCCGCATGCCCATCTGGTCGAGCGCCTTCAGCGCGCGGGCGGCCGGCAGGGCCGGCAGCGAGACCGCGCAGGGGGCATGACCGCCGGTGGCCAGAACGATCGGAGCCGTCGGCCGGTTGCCCCACCACCAGCGCACCATGCGTCCGTCTGTGGTGGCCGCGAGGAGGCCGGGGTCGAAGGGGTGCGCACCAGGCACCGTGCAGTCGGGGTCGGGGCAGCTGCAGCGGGAGTGCGCCCGCGGGTCCGCCGCCACACCCGGCAGTACGGGCCACCGCCATTGCGTCGCGTAGGTCAGGGCCGCGCCGATCAGCTCAGGCTTCCCGTCGCTTCCCTGGGACAAGAGCCTGCGTCGCCTTCCGAGGATCTCGCGCATGAGCGCTCGTTCCTTTCCGTTGCACGCCTGGCAACACCGTGGTCCACATCACATCATGTGTCGATCACTTCACTGTGCGTACCTGTTGGCGCATCACACCCCTGCTTGAAGCAAGGGGAACCCCTATGGGTCGAGCATTGGGCTGCCTCCGCGGCCGTCCCGCCCTTACTGCGTCTGTCGAAAGCACGGGCGTGGCGTAGGGGTGGCGAAGTATGGCGTTTGCCGTCGCGCGTATTTCTCTCCGCCTCCGCCACGGGAGGATGGGGCACGGTCGTCGGTGGATAGGACGCCCGGTTCCGTCACCAGGTTCCGGGTGACTCTCAACCACCCCTGGCCTTCACCGAGTACGTACCCATCACGACCGTTGTGACGCTCCGTCGAGCAAGCCCAGTCGACCGCAATAAGCCGTCCCCTGAGGCAGTTTTAAGCCAACTTTGCATTTCCGCAAGAGGAAGGAGAGTTGTTCCCTCGCACCTCACGGACACCAGGAATCCCGGCAGGACAATGCTGGACATCTCCTCACGAGTGCGTGTACATGTGGAGACACTGCTAGCGACGCAGAATGACATGGGGGTTTGCGATGCTTTTGAGCAGTACGTGCCGGTGGGAAGGCCGGACGCCATGAACGCTCCGCACCCTCCGAAAGTGGCCGGAATCGATTCAACGGTTCCTGCTCCCGCACACACTGTCGCGCCCGCGACGCCGGGCTCGTCCCCGGCCTCTCCCGCGAACCCCCCGGCCCCCGCCGGTGCCGTGCTCCAGGACCGTCTCGCCGGCTGGGTCTCCGACCTCACCACCTTGCACGAACTCACCGAACGCCTGGCCCGCACGGCCAGGCTCGGCGAAGCGCTCCAGGAACTGCTGCGGGCCGGCGCCGCCCTGGTGGGTGCCCGGCGCGGCCTCGTCGTCCTGGAACCCGGCGACGGACTCGGCCCCGACACCACCATCGGACTGGGCCTCGCCCGCGCCGATCTCGGCCACATCGAGACGGTGCCGCGCAGCGCCCTGTCCTACGGACGCATCCTCGACGGGCTGCCGGGCGGCGAGGGCGGCATCGCCGTCCCCGACCTCTTCGCCGAAGAGGGACTCGACCCCCGCCACCGCGAGGTCGCTGCCCGCCTCGGCTACGCCGCCAGCTACGCCCTCCCCCTGACCGCCGACACCGCCGTCCGCCTCGGCGCCGCCGTGTGGCTCTACGACGAGCCCGCCGAACCCGGCGAGCGGCAACGCCATCTCGCCGGCCTCTACGCGCGGTACGCCGCCGAGCACCTGGCACGCCTCCTCGAGCTGGAACGCGCCCGCACGTCCATGGCCACGATGTCGGACGAGTTGCTGCCCGCGCGGCTGCCCCGGGTGGCCGGTGTCCAGCTCGCGGCCCGGCACCGCACCGGCCCGCGCGGCGGCGGCGACTGGTACGACGCGCTGCCGCTGCCCGACGCCGCCCTCGGCCTCGCCGTGGGATCCGTCACCGGCTCGGGCCCCAGCGCGGTCGCCGCGATGGGGCGGCTGCGGGCGTCGCTGCGCGCGTACGCCGTCATGGAAGGGGAGGACCCGGTCGCCGTCCTGTCCGACCTGGAGCTGCTGCTGCGGCTGACCGAACCGGCCCGTTCGGCCACCGCGCTGTTCGGCTACTGCGAACCGGCCGCACGCAAGATCACGCTGGCGGGGGCCGGACACAGCCCGCCGCTGCTCGTCGGACAGCGCCGCACCGAGTTCGTGGAGACGTCCGTCTCCGCCCCGCTGGGCATGCTCGCCTGCTGGGAGGCGCCGAGCGTGGAGATCCTCGCCGAGCCAGGAGAGACGGTTCTGCTCTACACCGACGGGCTGCTGCACCGCACCGGCGAGGCCACCGACCGCGCCTTCGCCCGCCTGCACGCGGCAGCGGCATCGGTGCCCCGTGCCCTGCGCGGCGACCCCGGTGCCATCGCCGACCACGTCCTGCGCAGCGTGCTGCCCGACGGGCTGGACGCGGCGGACGGTGCGGAGGACGTCGTCCTGCTGGCGGTCCGGTTCGAGTAACGCTCCTCGTCATCGCCCTGGGCCCGCTTCACCGCCGCCGTAGAGTGGACGGTGGTCCAGTGCCGTATCGAGGAGGATGACCGTGGCCGAGGAGCTCACACCGGCGACCCCGGACGAGAGCGAAGAGCCGATCAAGCAGCGGAAGAACGGACTGTACCCGGGCGTGTCCGACGAGCTGGCCGAGAACATGAAGAGCGGTTGGGCCGACACCGAGCTGCGCGACCTCGAGCCCATCCCCCAGGCCGCCGAGACCGCCGCCCGCCGGGCCGCGCTCTCCGCGCGCTTCCCGGGTGAGCGGCTGGTGATCCCCGCGGGCAACCTGAAGACCCGCTCGAACGACACCGAGTACGCCTTCCGCGCCTCCGTCGAGTACGCCTACCTCACCGGCAACCAGACCGAGGACGGCGTCCTGGTCCTGGAGCCGAAGGACGAGGGCCACGAGGCGACGATCTACCTGCTGCCGCGCTCCGACCGCGAGAACGGCGAGTTCTGGCTGGACGGCCAGGGCGAGCTGTGGGTCGGCCGCCGGCACTCCCTCACCGAGGCCGGGAAGCTGTACGGCATCCCCGCCTCCGACGTGCGCGAGCTGGCCGGCGCCCTGCGCGAGGCCACCGGCCCGGTACGGGTGGTGCGCGGGTACGACGCCGGCATCGAGGCGGCCCTGACCGACAAGGTCACCGCCGAGCGCGACGAGGAGCTGCGGGTCTTCCTCTCCGAGGCACGGCTGGTCAAGGACGATTTCGAGGTCGCCGAGCTGCAGAAGGCGGTCGACTCGACCGTGCGCGGCTTCGAGGACGTGGTGAAGGTCCTCGACAAGGCCGAGGCGACCTCCGAGCGGTACATCGAGGGCACGTTCTTCCTCCGCGCCCGCGTGGAGGGCAACGACGTCGGTTACGGCACGATCGCCGCGGCCGGGCCGCACGCCTGCACACTGCACTGGGTGCGCAACGACGGGGCGGTCCGCTCGGGCGAGCTGCTGCTGCTCGACGCGGGTGTGGAGACGCACACGTACTACACGGCCGACGTGACGCGCACGCTGCCGATCAACGGCCGCTTCAGTGATCTTCAGCGCAAGATCTACGACGCCGTGTACGAGGCCCAGGAGGCCGGGATCGCGGCGGTGAAGCCGGGCGCGAAGTACCGCGACTTCCACGACGCCGCCCAGCGGGTGCTGGCCGAGAAGCTCGTCGAGTGGGGGCTCGTCGAGGGGCCGGTGGAGCGGGTGCTGGAGCTGGGGCTGCAGCGGCGCTGGACGCTGCACGGGACCGGGCACATGCTCGGCATGGACGTGCACGACTGCGCTGCCGCGCGAGTGGAGACGTACGTCGACGGCACGCTGGAGCCGGGCATGTGCCTCACTGTCGAGCCCGGGCTGTACTTCCAGGCCGACGACCTGACCGTGCCCGAGGAGTACCGGGGCATCGGAGTGCGGATCGAGGACGACATCCTCGTCACCGAGGACGGCAACCGTAACCTCAGTGCGGCGCTGCCCAGGCGGTCCGACGAGGTCGAGGCGTGGATGGCGTCCGTCAAGGGCTGAGCGTCGTCCGCGGGTGCGTGGGGACCGGTCGCGCAGTCCCCACCAGCTTGAGGGCGTCCAGGAACAGGGCGCCCGTGAGCAGGGGTGCGCTGCCCCTCGGGGCCCAGGTGCGTTCCGTGAGGTCCGTGTCCAGGGCTCTCAGCGCCGCCGCGCCGGACTCCGTCGCCGTACCGCCCGCCTCCAGGACCCGGCGCGCTCCCGCCTGGACGTGGCGCAGTCCCATCGGCCCCGCCGTGTGGAGCAGTTCCGTGTCCTGGAGGGTGGACATCACCGTGAGCAGGGCGTCCAGCCGGGCCTGAGGTTCGGTGGCGCCCTGACCGCGTGCGGTCGTGAGGGCGTTCAGGGCGCGGCGGACGTGCGGGAAGCCGGCCCTGGCCTCTCCTCGCGCACCGGCCGCGCCGTAGCGGGCCGACATCGTGGAACCGCGTGAGGGGCGGCGCGGGGCGCTCCGGTCCGGGTGGGCGGCCAGTTGTCCGGCCAGGGCCGTGATGTCGGCCGGTCCGGCTCCCGGCCGCAGTGCCGTCGCCGCCACCAGCAGGCCGAGTGTCCACAGGGCTCCTCGGTGGCCGCCGCCCGCCAGCGCCACGGTGTGTTCCGTGGAGCGGCCGATCGCTCCCAGGTCCGCGCGGAGGCGGAAACCGGGCTCGCCCGTGCGGCGGGCTGTGGCGGCCATCGCGGTGAGGCCGGGGAGCAGTGCCCGAGCCGCCCATCGCAGGGCGCTGTGGTCCCGGGCTGTGCGGTCCCGCGGGTCGGGCAGGCCCGGCTTGGGGGCCAGGGCCAGCTGGCCGACCAGGGCGTCGACGGCGGTCCGCGCGAGTACCTCGTCCTCACAGCCGTTCCCGTACCGAGTTCCCGTCATGGGCCGGGAATGTAGGGGAGCCACCCATGAGACGGATGGGTCCAGGCTGTGGGCCCCCTTTGCCTCGCCCCCTGGTGGACCGCGCGCCGAGGGGGCGCGGGGAACTGCGCGACCAGCCACAGAGGACCCGCGCCCGCCCCCCGGCGATCCGGTGGCACCCACCCCCCGCGGCCCCTCCCAGCACACGTCCGACCGGTCGGTCAAGAAACAGCAGGTCAGCGCTAGTTGACGTGTGAGATCATGGCCGACCTTGCCGGTCCGACTCGGGGAACAGGCGCGATCATCATGAAGAACGTTCAGACGGCGCTGACCATGCAGGACGCCATCCTCACCCTGCAGAAGTACTGGAGCGACAACGGCTGCATGATCACGCAGCCGCTGAACACCGAGGTCGGAGCCGGTACGGCCAACCCGGCCACGGCGCTGCGGGTGCTCGGCCCCGAGCCCTGGAGTGTCGCCTACGTGGAGCCGAGCGTGCGGCCGGACGACTCGCGTTACGGCGAGAACCCCAACCGGCTTCAGACCCACACCCAGTTCCAGGTGATCCTCAAGCCCGACCCGGGCAACCCGCAGGAGCTCTACCTGGGCAGCCTGCGCGCCCTCGGCGTCGACCTGAACGCACACGACGTGCGGTTCGTCGAGGACAACTGGGCCTCACCCGCGCTCGGCGCCTGGGGTCTGGGCTGGGAGGTCTGGCTGGACGGCATGGAGATCACCCAGTTCACCTACTTCCAGCAGGTCGGCGGTGTCGCCCTGGACCCGGTGTCGGTGGAGATCACGTACGGACTCGAACGCATCCTGATGAACCTTCAGGGCGTGTCCCACTTCAAGGACATCGCCTATGCGCCGGGCATCACCTACGGCGAGGTGTTCGGGCAGAACGAGTACGAGATGAGCCGCTACTACCTCGACGACGCCGACATCGACACCAACCACCGGCTGTTCGAGTCGTACGCGGCCGAGGCCCGGCGCCTGCTGGACCTGGAGCTGCCGGTCCCGGCGTACACGTACGTGCTGAAGTGCAGCCACACCTTCAACGTGCTCGACGCGCGCGGGGCGATCAGCACCACCGAGCGGGCCAAGGCGTTCTCGCTGATGCGCGGTCTGACGCACGAGACGGCCAAGCTGTGGGAGCGGCGGCGGGCCGCGCTGGAGCATCCGCTCGGGCTGGCGGCGGCTCCGGCCCCTGCCGAGCGCGCCACGCTGCCCAAGGTGCCCGGCGTCGAGACGCTGCTGTTCGAGATCGGTGTGGAGGAGCTGCCGTACGCGGACGTCCCCGCCACCACCGAAGCGGTGCGCGAGTCGGTCACCGCCAAGCTCGCGGCGACCCGGCTGGGGCACGGCGCGATCACCGTGATGGCCACACCGCGCCGGATCGTGATCACGGTCGACGGTGTGCAGCCGAGGGAGCGGGACACCATGCGGACGGTGCGGGGGCCCAAGGTCGCCGCCGCCTATAAGGACGGCGCCCCCACCCCTGCTCTCCTCGGCTTCGCCCGCAGCCAGGGCGCCGAGGCGGCCGATGTGCGCGTGGTCGAGAACAACGGGGTCGAGTACGTGGCGCTCACCCGTCACGAGGAGGGCCGCCCGGCCGTAGAGGTGCTCAGCGAGCTGCTCGCCGAGGTCGTCTCGGGGCTGCGGGCGGGGCGCAACATGCGCTGGAGCGACCCGGGGCTGTCGTTCTCGCGTCCCGTGCGGTGGCTGCTCGCGCTGCTGGGGCGCACTCCCCTGCCCGTGGTGGTCTCCTCCCTGTCGTCCGGCGACACCACACGGGTGCAGCGCCAGGCCCCCTACCCGGAGGTCCAGGTGACCTCCGCCGAGGGCTACCCCCACTTCCTGCACATGCACGGCATCCTGCTCGACCGGGAGGCCCGCCGCGGCGCGGTCGTGCGCGGTGCCCTGGAGGCGGCGGCCGAGGTGGGCGGGCGCATCGACGTGGAGGAACAGGCCGGGCTGATCGACGAGATCACCGACATCCTGGAGTTCCCGTACGCCGTCCGGGGCTCGTTCGACGAGCGCTATCTCGAACTGCCCTCGAGTGTCCTGACCACCGTGATGCGCAAGCACCAGCGCTATCTGCCGGTGCTGGACGGCGACCGGCTCATGCCGCACTTCGTGACGTTCGCCAACGCCCTGTGCGACGACGACGTGGTGCGGGCGGGCAACGAGGCGGTGCTGCGCGCCCGTTACGAGGACGCCGCGTTCTTCTGGCGGGCGGATCTGAAGGTGGCGCCGGAGGAGTTCCGGCGCCGGCTGGACAAGCTGACCTTCGAGGACCGGCTCGGGACGGTCGCCGACCGTGCCGTCAGGCTCGCCTCCCTCGCTCAGGACCTGGCCGGACGGGCCGGGCTCCCGGAGGAGTCGGTGGAGGTCGTACGGCGGGCCGGCGCGCTGGCCAAGTTCGACCTGGCGTCCCAGATGGTGATCGAGTTCTCCGGGCTGGCCGGGGTCATGGCGGAGGAGTACGCCCGCCGGGCCGGGGAGTCCCCCGAGGTCGCCCGTGCACTGGCCGAGATGGAGCTGCCGCGCTCCGCCGGTGGCGCCCTGCCGGCCGGGGACGCGGGGGCCGTGCTGTCCCTCGCCGACCGGTTCGACCTGGTGACGGGCATGTTCCTGATCGGCGCCGCACCGACGGGGAGCTCCGATCCGTACGGAGTGCGCCGGGCCGCGATCGGGCTGCTCAACGTGTTGCGGAGTGTGCCCGCCGTGGCCGGGGTGCGGGTGAGCGAGGGGCTGCGCGCGGCGGCCGTGCGCTACGCCGCGCAGGGCGTCGAGGTGCCCGCCGAGCGGGTCGCCGAGGCCGCCGAGCTCATCACCCGGCGCTACGAGCAGCAACTGACGGACGCCGGGCACGAGCACCGGCTCGTTCAGGCCGTACTGGTGTGGGCCGACCGGCCCGCCCACGGCGACCGCACGCTGGCCACGCTGGAACGGCATGTCTCCAGCGAGGCGTTCGAGGCGCTGGCCGCCGCGTTCCAGCGGGTCGTGCGCATCCTGCCCGAGGGCGGTGCCGAGGCGGCCGATGCGTCACTGCTGACCGCCCCGGCCGAACTGCGCCTCGCCGAGAGCACGCAGGCCGTACGGCAGGCGCTGCAGGGGCGGGAGGACGATCTCGGCGCGCTGATCGAGGTTTCCGCCCCGCTGGTCGAGGCGATCGGCGTCTTCTTCGACGAGGTGCTGGTCATGGATCCCGACCCGGCGGTGCGGGCTGCGCGGCTGGCGCTGCTGAGGGACGTGGCGGGACTGGCCCGGACGACGCTGGACTGGGGAGCGCTGTAGAGGGCGGCTGACCAGAGGTGATGTTTCACGTGAAACGCGGCTGTTTCACGTGAAACAGTGCCTTGGCTCCGGTATGTCAGACCGCCATCAGCGGGGCGCCGGAACGCCACTTCAGGACCTTGTCAAAGCTCACCACGGCTCCGCCCCGGTCCGGCTTGTTGCCGATGTGGACGTGGTCGGCGAGCTCCTCGATGAGGCACAGCCCCCTGCCGCTCTCCGCGTCGGAGTGCGCGGGGCGGATCGGCGGGCGGGACCGGCCCGGGGACGCCGCCGGGAAGCCCGGTCCCGCGTCGGCGACCTCGATCCTGCACTTCTCGCCGTCGAGGTAGGCGGTGACCCGGTAAGCCTCTGAACCGGGGCCGCGTCCTGTATCCCCGCCGTGTTCCACGGCGTTCGCGCACGCCTCGGTTAGGGCGACGGAAAGGTCGTAGGAGATGTCCGGGTCGACGCCCGCGGTCTCCATCGTGCCGACCAGCAGGCGGCGGGCGAGCGGCACGCTCGCAGCTTCGCGCCGCAGATGGAGTGACCACCAGATGCTCATGCTCCAGCCTCCCGGCCGCGGCTCGACATACCGTTACGTATTGCCCTCACTCCCCCCGTGTAAGCGTGAAGTTGATGTGAGGCCGCCCATACGGCGGATGCGCGCTGGTCCTGATCGGTGTATGTGGGGGGCAGGTATCGGTGCATCCGGGGCACGCGCGGCCAGAGCATGATGTTCCGCTCGTACAGCATCTTGTGGACCTGCCGCACGAGGCCTGCGGGGCCAGTGCGATGATGAGCCCGCCATGACTGCCCCCCACGCGCGCGCGACGCGCTCCGGACACACGCTCCGGTTCCTCCGGGCCGCGGTGTTCGCCGCGGTCTGCGTCGTGCTGGCCGGGGCAGGTCACGCGCTCGCCTCCTGCGACGGCATCCCGCTGTGGACGCTGGGCGCCGGGTTCCTCGGGGTGGCCGCGGTGGCGGCTCCGCTCGCCGGGCGCGTCCGCTCACTGGCGGGGATCGCCGCACTGCTCGCAGTCGGCCAGACGGTGCTGCACACGCTGTTCGGCCTCGGCCAGCACGGTACGGCCGTCGCCACGTCCTCGGTGCCCGCGGGCGGAAGTGACGCCGCGCTGGTCCAGCAGGCCGCACGGTTCGTGTGCGGAACGACGGCGGCTGCGATCAGCCCGGCGCAGGCCCACCGGATCCTCACCGAGGCCCGGATCCAGCCGCCCACGGGCACACACACGCATCTGGTGGCGGACACCGCGTCCGGGTCCTCGGCCTCGCTGTGGCCGTCCCTGCCGATGCTGCTCGGCCACGTCCTCGCGGCCCTCGCCGCCGGCTGGCTGCTGCGCCACGGCGACCTTGCTCTGCTGCGGCTCACCCAGCTGTCGGCGCAGAAAGTCGCCGAAGGAGCGCTGATGCGCTCCCTGCGGGCCGCTCTCGCACTGGTCCGCGCCCTGCGCGCCGGGCTCCCTGGGGCCCCGGAGGCCCACCCGCGCCCGGCGCCCACCACGCGGCCCGCACCGCCGGTGCCTCGCACGACGGCGCTCCAGCACACGGTGATCCGACGCGGCCCACCGGCCGCCACGGTTTCCGGCGCCGCACTCGCCCTCGCCGCCTGACGCGACACGACCACCAGCACTCCGCTCCCGCGGAGGAGGGGCCGCCGTCGTGCGGCACGCGCGTGTGCGCGCATCCCTCCTTCCTCATTCAGACCGACTCACAGCGGAGTGCTCCTTCCATGAAGGCTTCCCGTATCGTCGCGGCCGGTGCCGCCGCCGGTATCACCGTTCTCGCCCTGTCCGCCCCCGCCTTCGCGCACGTCAGCGTGCAGCCCGAGGGCACGGCCGCCAAGGGCGGCTACGCGGTCATCGGCTTCAAGGTGCCCAACGAGCGCGACGACGCCTCGACCACCAAGCTCGAGGTCAGCTTCCCGACCGACCACCCGCTGGCCTCCGTCATGCCGGAGCCCATGCCCGGCTGGAAGATCGAGGTCACCAAGTCCAAGCTGGACAAGCCGCTGGAGATGCACGGCGAGAAGATCACCGAGGCCGTCTCCAAGGTCACGTGGACCGCGGACGGCAAGGGGATCGAGCCCGGCTACTTCGAGAAGTTCCCGCTCTCCGTCGGCCAGCTGCCCGAGGACACCGACCAGCTGGCCTTCAAGGCCCTGCAGACGTACTCCAACAAGGAGGTCGTCCGCTGGATCGAGGTGCCGCAGAAGGGCAAGGAGGAGCCCGACAACCCGGCCCCGGTGCTGGAGCTGTCCGCGGCCTCCGAGGACGGGCACCACGGCGCGGCGGCCGATGAGGACTCCGACGCCAAGTCGGCCGAGAAGGCCTCCGCCCACACCGCGTCCTCCGACTCCGCCTCCTCCGACGGCACCGACACCACCGCCCGCGTGCTGGGCATCGTCGGCATCGTGGTCGGCGCCGCGGGTGTCGCCTACGGCGTGCTCGCCGGGCGCCGGCGGGCCAACGCCTGAGGCTGCTTCCGTTGACGGCGCGCGCCGGATCCCCGCCCCGTGCGGGGGCACCCCGGTGCGCGCCGGGTCACCGACATCTGGGACATTTTTCTATGCGCACCAAGACCTTCGCCGCGGCCGCGCTGCTCGCCGCCGCCTCCCTGACCCTGACCGCCTGCGGCAGCGGCGACGCGGGCGATCAGCCCGTCTCCGTGGTGTCCGAGGAGGCCGGCTCCGACAAGGCCGCCACGGTCCTCGACAAGCCGTTCGAGAAGCCGGACCTGGTCCTCACCGACACACAGGGCAAGAAGTACGACCTCCGCAAGGAGACCGAGGGCAAGCCCACGCTGATCTACTTCGGCTACACCCACTGCCCCGACGTCTGCCCGCTGACGATGAACAACATCGCCGTCGCCATGAAGCAGCTGCCCAAGGCCGAGCAGGACCAGCTGCGGGTGGTGTTCGTCACCACCGACCCCAAGCGGGACACCTCCGCCGAGCTCGGCAAGTGGCTCAAGGGCGTCGACAGCCGGTTCATCGGCCTGACCGGTGACTTCGCGACCATCCAGGCCGGCGCCCGTACCCTCGGCATCTCCATCGAGCCGACGCGCAAGGACAAGAACGGCAAGCTGATCTCCGAGCACGGCACCCAGGTCATCGCGTTCTCCCCGAAGACCGACAGCGGCTACGTGCTCTACGGAGAGGACGCCGACGTCGACGACTACGGCAAGGACCTCCCCAAGATCGCCAAGGGGGAGAACCCGTGAGGCGGCGACTCGCCCCGGCGGCCCTCGCCATAGCCGGTGCCCTGGCCCTGGCGGGCTGCGGCGGCTCGGACTCCGACAGCGGAAACGATTCGGGGAAGCCGGAACTCTCCGCCGGCTCCGCCTACATGCCGCAGCCGGTGTCCGACGACATGGCGGCCGGCTTCCTCACCGTCACCAACAAGGGCGGCGCGGCCGACGAGCTGACCTCGGTCACCAGTGACGTCGCCGGTCAGATCACCGTGCACGAGACCGTCGACGGGGCGATGCAGGAGGTGAAGAGCCTCAAGATTCCCGCGGGCGGGCGGCTGGAACTGAGGAGCGGCGGCGACCACCTGATGTTCGAGCAGCTGAAGAGCAAGCCGAAGGAAGGCCAGACGGTCTCCCTCGAGCTGCACTTCGCGCACTCCGACCCGGTGAAGGTCGAGATGCCGGTGAAGCCGCCGACCTACACCCCGACGACCGGACACTGAGGGAGGGACCTCCGTGACACAGACCATCGCCCCCCGCGTCCGGGCACTGGTGCTGCTGCTCCTGGCCGCGGCCTGCGCACTCCTCGCCGGAGCCGGCCCGGCCTCCGCGCACGCCGCGGTGACCGGCAGCGACCCCGGGCAGGGGGCGGTGGTCGACAAGGCCCCGGCCCGGATCTCGCTCACCTTCTCCGAGCCGGTCGCGCTGTCCGACGACTCGCTGCGCGTGCTCGACCCCCAGGGCAAGCGGGTCGACACAGCCAGACCGGCCAACGTCAGCGGTACGACGTACGCCGTGCCCCTGCACTCGGGCCTGCCCGATGGCACCTACACAGTGGCCTACCAGGTCGTCTCCGCGGACAGCCATCCCGTCGCCGGCGCCTACACCTTCTCCATCGGGGCCCCCTCCAAGACCTCCGTGTCGGTCTCCGGGCAGTCGACGGACGACGGGGTCGTGGGCTGGCTGTACGGCTTCGGACGGTACGTGTCGTACGCCGGGTTCATCGTGATGGCCGGCGGCGCCGCCTTCGTGCTCGCCTGCTGGCAGCGCGGTTCCGGGGTGCGGCCGGTACAGCGGTACGTCGTCTCCGGGTGGGTCGCCCTCACCGCGGCGACCCTCGCGCTGCTGCTCCTGCGCGGCTCCTTCACCGGCTCCGGGAAGGTCGCCGACGTCTTCGACCTGTCCCTGCTCGGGCAGGTGCTGCAGACCAAGACCGGCGCGGCCCTGGTGTCCCGGTTGCTGCTGCTCGCCGCGGCCGCCCTGTTCATCGCCGTGCTCTTCGGGGCGTACGACAAGCGGGAGGACGCCCGGGAGAAGAGGGACCTGACCTTCGGGCTGTCGCTCGGCGGCGTCGTCGTGGCGGCCGGGCTCGCGGCGAGCTGGGCGATGTCCGAGCACGCCTCCGTCGGTCTCCAGGCCGGCATCGCCATGCCGGTCGACGTGCTCCATCTGCTGGCCGTGGCCGCCTGGCTCGGCGGACTGGGCGCACTGCTGGCCGCCCTGTACCGCGCGCCCGCCGAAACGCCCGCCGACGCGACGGCGGTACGCCGCTTCTCGCAGGTCGCCTTCGGCAGCGTCCTCGTCCTGATCGCGACCGGGACGTACCAGTCATGGCGCCAGCTCGGCTCCTGGCCGGCCTTCACCGACACCCGCTACGGGCAACTCCTCCTCGCCAAGATCGCCCTCGTGGTCGTCCTGGTCGGCATCGCGTGGATCTCGCGCCGGTGGACGGGGAGGCTGACGGAGACGGCGCCGGTGGAGGTGTCGCCCGTACGCGAGAAGGAGCGGGTCGGCGCGCGGACGGACGACACCGGCACCATGGAGCCCGCTGCCGCCGCCGACGCAGTCGCGGCCGGAAGCTCGGACACCGCCGACGAGGCGGACGCCGTCGGCGAGAGCCAGGGTGACGACAAGCGCGCCCGGCGCCTCGACACCGACGAACAGTCCGGCACCGAACCCGCAGATACCGAGCCCACCCGCGCCGGGCCCGCGGGCACCGAACGCGCCGCACAGCTCGCCCGGCAGCAGGCCGCCCGGGACGCCGCACAGCGCAAGCGGGTCCGGGACGCGGACCCGAACCGCTTCGGGCTGCGCCGCTCCGTGCTGACCGAGGCCGGCGTCGCCGTCGTGCTGCTCGCCGTCACCACCGTGCTGACGCAGACCGAGCCGGGACGCACCGAGCAGGAGGCCAAGGCGGCCACCTCGTCGTCCGCGTCCGCCTCCGCCGACACGGGCGCGTCCGGGGCGCTGACCCTGAACATGCCGTTCGACACCGGCGGCGAGGACGGCAAGGGCATCGTCACCATCGACCTCGACCCCGCACGCGTGGGCGACAACGAGATGCACGTCTACGTGGAGCGCCCCAACGGCAGGGCCTTCGACATCCCCGAGGTGAAGGTCGAGTTCACCCTGAAAGCCAAGGACATCGGGCCCCTGCCCGTCGTCCCGGACCACCTCGCCACCGGACACTGGTCGGCGAACGGAGTGCAGATCCCCATGGCCGGCGACTGGAAGGTCGACGTGACCGTGCGGACCTCCGACATCGACGAGGTGACCGTCTCCAAGAACGCGCAGATCGGCTGAACGACCATGCCTGACCAGTCCCTCCCGAAGGCCCGCACCCCCGAGGCCGGCCCGGGGAAGAACGAAGCGGCCCCCGCCCACGAGGGCGTCTCACGGCGGCGGCTGCTCGGTACCGCGGGTGCCACCGGGCTCGTCCTCGGCACCGCGGGTGCCGCCGTGGGTTACACCGCCGCCCCCTCCGAAGCGGCCGCCCCGCTCACCTCGCTCGGCACGGACCGGGCGATGTTTCACGGGAAACATCAGCCCGGGATCACCGACGGCCTCCAGGCGCGCGGCCACCTCGTCGCCTTCGACCTGGCGGCGGGCGCCGGCCGCAAGGAGGCCTCCGCGCTGCTCCGCCGCTGGTCGGAGACGGCCCGGCGGCTCATGGCGGGGGAACCGAGCACCCACGGGGACACCGACGTCGCCCGTGACGCCGGACCCTCCTCTCTGACGATCACCTTCGGCTTCGGCCACAGCTTCTTCGCCAGGACAGGCCTGGAAAAGCAGCGTCCGGCCGCCCTGGACCCACTGCCCGAGTTCTCCTCCGACCACCTCGACAAGAACCGCAGCAACGGCGACCTGTGGGTGCAGATCGGCGCCAACGACGCCCTGGTCGCCTTCCACGCCCTGCGCGCGATACAGAAGGACGCCGGCCGGGCCGCCAAGGTGCGCTGGCAGATGAACGGCTTCAACCGCTCACCGGGCGCCACCTCCCACCCCATGACGGCCCGCAACCTGATGGGCCAGATCGACGGCACCCGCAACCCCAAGCCGGGCGAGGCCGACTTCGACCAGCGCATCTTCGTGCCGGAGAAGCCGGAGAAGGGCGAACCGGCCTGGATGGCGAACGGCTCCTACGCCGTCGTACGCCGGATCCGCATGCTCCTCGACGACTGGGAGCAGCTCTCCGTGAAGGCGCAGGAGGACGTGATCGGGCGGCGCAAGTCCGACGGTGCGGCCCTGTCCGGCGGCACCGAGAGGACCGCGATGGACCTGGACAAGACGGACGCCCGGGGAAACCTGGTCGTCCCGATCAACGCCCACGCCCGCATCACCCGGCCCGACCAGAACGGCGGCGCGGCGATGCTCCGCCGTCCCTTCTCCTTCCACGACGGCATCGACGCCGACGGGGTGCCCGACGCCGGTCTGCTCTTCATCTGCTGGCAGGCCGATCCGCTGCGCGGCTTCGTGCCCGTTCAGCGCAAGCTCGACCGCGGCGACGCCCTGTCGCAGTTCATCCGGCACGAGTCGAGCGGCCTGTTCGCGGTACCGGGCGGGGCCGCGGAGGGAGAGTACGTGGGGCAGAAGTTGCTGGAAGGGTGAGAGTTCACTCCTGTGCTGGATTGTTCGGCTTGTGGGGGATGGCGCTTCCGCGAGCCCATTAGGGTGAGCTCATGCCAGCGAGCTATGCGTATCTCGGCCCTGAGGGCACCTTCACCGAAGTCGCCCTGCGCACGCTTCCCGAGGCCGCCACCCGGGAGCTCATCCCGTACGTGTCCGTCCAGTCCGCGCTCGACGCCGTGCGCGCCGGCGAGGCCGAGGCCGCGTTCGTGCCGATCGAGAACTCCGTCGAGGGCGGCATCACCACCACCCTCGACGAACTGGTCGCCGGCGCGCCGCTGATGATCTATCGCGAGGTGCTGCTGTCGATCACCTTCGCGCTGCTGGTCCGCCCGGGCACGAAGCTGTCGGACATCAAGACCGTCTCCGCCCACCCGGCCGCGCAGCCGCAGGTGCGCAACTGGCTCAAGAAGCACCTCCCGGACGCGCACTGGGAGTCGGCCGCCTCGAACGCGGACGCCGCACGGCTGGTCCAGGAGGGCCAGTACGACGCCGCCTTCGCGGGCGAGTTCGCAGCCGCCCGCTACGGCCTGGAGGCCCTGGAGACCCAGATCCACGACGCGGAGAACGCCCAGACGCGCTTCGTTCTGGTCGGCCGGCCCGCCCGGCCCGCGGCGCCGACCGGCGCGGACAAGACCTCCATCGTGCTGTGGCAGCGCGACGACCACCCCGGTGGCCTGCGCGACCTGCTGGGCGAGTTCGCCACCCGGGGCATCAACCTCATGCTGCTCCAGTCCCGGCCCACCGGCGCCGGCATCGGCAACTACTGCTTCTGCATCGACGCCGAGGGCCACATCTCCGACCGCCGGGTGGCCGATGCCCTGATGGGCCTGAAGCGGATCTGCCTCCAGGTGCGCTATCTGGGCTCCTACCCGCGCGCGGACATGCGGCCGGGGGACGTGCAGCCGCCGCGGCTGGGCACGTCCGACGAGGAGTTCGCGGGTGCGGCGGACTGGGTCACGCGGTGCCAGGACGGGCGCTTCTAGCCCGGGCCACCGGCCCGTTCCGGACCGGTCGTACCTGCTGATTGTTGTTATCCACAGGGGTTATCCACAGGTCCGCTTCTCGACCTGGGGACAAGTCGACAACAAAGCATGAGCCAGTCGACAAATCGCCCTACGGGCCCTTGATGCGCCCATCTGCAGGTAGGTAGCCCTTCGTCCACCGTTTTCCCTTGCGTAACTCTTATGGGTGACCCATTTCCACTCAAAAGTGAGGGTAAATCGGGTTTGCAAGGGGAATTCTCAGGGGTGCCCACAGCTTCCGGAGTGATCAATTCCGAAGTCCACAGATCTTCCACACAGCCTGTGGATAACTTTTCGAGGGGTGTGGATTCCTGTGGACAACGCACGGCCAAGTCCCGCTCCCCGCAAGGGACTCGCGTCAATGCGGCGTTCGGCCGATGCCTCGCGCCGGGGACACGGGATTGCTTTATTGACACTGCGCGTAATTCACCCATAACGGTACGTATGCCGCGCCATGGATAGTGAGTCGTGGGCGGTCACCCCACACCGGTAGCCTTGGGCGCGTGATTGACCTTCGCCTGCTCCGTGAGGACCCCGACCGTGTGCGCGCGTCGCAGCGCGCCCGTGGAGAGGACGTCGCGCTCGTCGACGCCCTCCTGTCTGCCGACGAGCGGCGCAGGTCGTCCGGCGTCCGCTTCGACGAGCTGCGCGCCGAGCAGAAGGCGCTCGGCAAGCTCATCCCGAAGGCGGCCGGCGACGAGAAGGCCGAACTGCTGAAGAAGGCGGGCCAGCTCGCCGCTGACGTCAAGGCCGCCGACGCGGACCGCGACGCGGCCGCGACCGAGACCCAGGAGCTCCTCCAGCGACTCGGCAACCTCGTCCACCCGGACGTGCCCGTGGGCGGCGAGGAGGACTTCGTCACGCTCGAGACGCACGGCACGATCCGCGACTTCGGCGCCGAGGGCTTCGAGCCGAAGGACCACCTGGCGCTCGGCCAGCTCCTCGGTGCGATCGACGTCGAGCGGGGCGCCAAGGTCTCCGGCTCGCGCTTCTACTTCCTGACCGGCGTGGGCGCGCTCCTGGAGCTCGCCCTGGTGAACGCGGCGATGGCGCAGGCCACCGCGGCCGGCTTCACCCCGATGCTGACCCCGGCGCTGGTCCGCCCCCAGTCCATGGCGGGCACGGGCTTCCTCGGCCAGGCCGCGCAGGACGTCTACCACCTCGCCGACGACGATCTCTACCTCGTCGGCACCTCCGAGGTCGCGCTTGCCGCGTACCACATGGACGAGATCCTCGACGGCGACCGCCTCCCCCTGCGCTACGCGGGCTTCTCGCCCTGCTTCCGCCGCGAGGCCGGTTCGCACGGCAAGGACACCCGGGGCATCTTCCGTGTGCACCAGTTCGACAAGGTCGAGATGTTCTCCTACGTCGCTCCCGAGGACTCGCAGGCCGAGCACCAGCGCCTGCTGGAGTGGGAGAAGCAGTGGCTGACCTCCCTGGAGCTGCCGTTCCGCGTGATCGACGTGGCGAGCGCCGACCTGGGGGCCTCGGCCTCCCGCAAGTTCGACTGCGAGGCGTGGATCCCCACCCAGGGCAAGTACCGCGAGCTGACCTCGACCTCGGACTGCACCGAGTTCCAGTCCCGCCGCCTGTCGATCCGCGTCCGTGAGGGCAAGCAGGTCCGCCCGCTGGCCACGCTCAACGGCACGCTGTGCGCCGTCCCGCGCACGATCGTGGCGATCCTGGAGAACCACCAGCAGGCCGACGGTTCGGTGCGCGTGCCCGAGGTGCTGCGTCCGTACCTGGGTGGCCGGGAGGTCCTGGAGCCGGTGGCCAAGTGAGCGACACGGCCTCCCCGGGCGCCTTCCCGTACCGGCTCGTCGCCACCGATCTCGACGGCACACTGCTGCGCTCCGACGACACGGTGTCGCAGCGCACCCGTGCCGCGCTCGCCGCGGCGACCGCGGCGGGCGCCGCCCACATCGTCGTCACCGGCCGAGCCGTTCCCTGGACCCGGCACATCCTCGACGAACTCGGCTACCAGGGCCTCGCCGTCTGCGGCCAGGGTGCACAGGTCTACGACGCCGGCGCGCACCGCCTGCTGACGTCGGTGACGCTGGACCGGCAGCTGGCCGGGGTGGCGCTGGCCAAGATCGAGGCGGAGGTGGGCCCGCTCCACCTGGCGGCGAGCCGCGACGGCCTCGACGGCGAGGTGCTGGTGAGCCCGGGCTACGCGGTCACGGGCAGCCTGCCCGCCACGCCCTTCACGGACGCGTCGGACCTGTGGGCCGCGCCCCTGAACAAGCTGTACATCCAGCACCCGACGCTGAGCGACGACGAGCTCTGCGAGGCGGCCACGCGCACCGCCGGCGGTTTCGTCACCGTCACGATGGCGGGCGCGGGCATCGTCGAGCTGCTCCCGCTGGGTCTGTCCAAGGCGACGGGGCTGTCCCTGGCGGCCCGCCGGCTCGGTCTGAAGGCGGCCGACACGATCGCCTTCGGCGACATGCCCAACGACATCCCGATGTTCGCGTGGGCCTCCTACGGGGTGGCCATGGCGGACGCCCACGAGGAACTGAAGGCGGTGGCCGACGAGGTGACGTCCTCCCACGACGAGGACGGCATCGCGGTGGTGCTGGAGCGACTGCTGGGCTGAACGCCGGGCCCGATGGTCAGAGCCCGATGGTCACAGCCCGTTGCTCAAGGCCAGTACTCGAGGCCCGATGCTCAGGGCTCGATGGTGTTCGGCGGAGGATGCACGGATCGAACGTGCGCGGGCCTTTCGACCCGACCACGGTTTAGCAAACCGGTGCCTTACCACTCGGCCAATCCTCCGGGTGGGCGGCCCACGCGATGTGCGATTCGCGTGCTCGAAGCGGCCGCCCCGGGCAGCTCCCCGTAGGGGCGGGTTCCACGGAGGGGTAGTGGCTACTCCGGATCCCGCCGCCGGCTGCCCTGAAGGGAGCTGGACGTACTGCCGTGCATGGGCATCGTCCCGCTCCTCTCCCAGACGGTGAACCGGGCTCCACGCCCGGCCGCGACGACAACCACTCTGCCCGCCGGGCGAATTGGACGCCACCGAATAAATCGGCGGCCCGATCCGACCGGGCCGCGGCCTAACGATCGCGCCATCTGCGGCGCCGGGCCTTGCTGAAGAACCAGCCCGCGGGCGACTCGTCGGACCGCCAGGGCTGCGGCTCCGGCTCCTCGCGGCGCCACTTCGCCGCGAGCATCCGGGCTCGGGCGGACGGCTCGGAGGCTCCGGCCGAGCGTATGAAGTCCTCGTCCAGTTCGACACCGTCGAGGTCGTCCCGGGCACCGTCGCCGGACCCGGAACCCGACTGCCCGCGGTCGTCGTACTGAGCCTTCTCGCCCGCCATTCCCGCCCTCCCAGCCGTCCAACTCCCGTGGTGTTTGCCCTACATCCCGTTCGCCCAGTGTGCCCCGGCCGAGGTGAAGCCTCCGTCAAGGCCGGAGTGCGTCACTCCTCGCCCGCGAGGGTCAGGGAACGCAGCTTCTGCCCGGCGTACCAGGTGGCCAGCACCGTGACGGCGACCAGCAGCACCGTCGCCGTGGTCAGGCCCACGTCGGAGGAGACCAGGTCCCCGCCGGACACCTTCTGCGCCACCGCCAGCGACCACTGCTGGACACTCAGCGTGCGCGCACCCGGCACCAGGGAGCCGAACAGGGCCTCCCAGACCAGGGCGTAGACCAGGCCGAACACCACCGCGTGCCGGGAGACCGTGCCCAGCAGCAGGAACAGGGCCGCGTAGGCGATGGACGCGACCAGCGCGGCCACCGTGTAGGCGACGGCGACCTGCTGGCCGTTGCCGTTCAGGATGAACCCGGCGATGAGCGTCGGCACGGCCGAGAACACCATGGTCACGGCGATGGCGACGATCAGCTTGGTGAAGATGATCGTCGGCCTCTTGATCGGCTTGGACAGCAGGTACACCACCGAGCCGTCGTCGATCTCGGGTCCGATCGCGCCCGTTCCGGCGATGACGCCGATGATCGGCACCATCGTGGCCAGGGCTAGTCCGCCCAGCAGGTCGGACGCCGTCTGGTCGTCCGCTCCGGCCAGGGCGCGCACCGCCACGGCGATCACGATCAGCAGCATCGGCAGGGCACCGAGGATGAGGGCCCGGCGCCGGCCGAGCAGGGCCCGGTAGGTGAGCCGGGCGACTGTGGGGTCGTACATCAGGGCCTCCTACGCCGCGACCAGGTACGAGAAGACGGACTCGAGGGACTCGTCGGACGGCGAGACCGTGAGCAGCCGGATGCCGTGGTCCCTGGCGACCTTGGGCAGCAGCGCGGTGAAGCGGCCGAAGTCGACGGCCTGGATGCGCAGCGCGCCCTCGGTGACGTCGACCTCGATGCCGGACGTCGACGGGTCGGCGATCAGCGCGGCGGCGAGGGCGCGGTCGTCGCTGGAACGCACCAGGTAGCGGTGCGGCCGGTCGGTCATCAGGCGGCGGATCTTGCGGAAGTCACCGCTGGCGGCGTGCCGGCCTGCGACGACGACCTCGATGTGCCAGGCGAGCTGCTCGACCTCTTCGAGGATGTGGGACGAGAACAGCACCGTGCGGCCCTCGTCGCCCATGCGGCGCAGCAGGTCCATCAGCTGCATGCGCTGACGCGGGTCCATGCCGTTGAACGGCTCGTCCAGCAGGAGCAGGGAGGGGTCGTGGACCAGGGCGGACGCCATCTTCACGCGCTGGCGCATGCCCTTGGAGTACGTCTGGATCTTGCGGTCCTGCGCGTACTCCATCTCGACCGTGGCCAGCGCCTTCTGGGCCGCCTTCGCGCCCAGGCCGTGCAGCTCGGCGTTGGCCAGGACGAACTCCTTGCCGGTGAGGAAGTCGTACATCGCCTCCCGCTCGGGGACGACGCCGATGTGCTTGTAGATCTGCTCGTTGCGCCACACGGCCTGGCCGTCGAGGGTGACGGTGCCGGTGGAGGGGGCCAGGAAGCCGCCCATCATGTTGATGAGGGTGGACTTTCCGGCGCCGTTGGGGCCGAGCAGGCCGGTGACCCCCGGGCCGATGGTCATGGTGATGTCGTTGACGGCGACCACGTTGCCGAACCAGCGGGAGACGTGGTCGATGTTGAGCGTGGTCACAGTCCCACCTTCTTGTAGCGGCGCAGCAGGAGGCCATAGCTCGCCGCGATCAGGCCCAGGGCGACGACGACGTAGACGACGCCCTCGGCGGTGCTCGGGCCCACCCCGCTGGGGGAGGCGGACGTCGCGCCCAGGAACGCGGACTGCACACCGTCGACGAGCGTGATCGGGGAGAACAGCCCGATCCACGGCACGGCGTCGCCGCTGCCCTGTGCGTCGGCAATGGCTTGGAGGGTGGAGACCGCGCCGTAGGTGATGGTCAGCACGGCGATCACGGCCGCGATGCCGAAGCCGCGGCGCGGGGTGACGGACGCGATGACCAGGCCGATGCCGGCGAACAGCAGTGAGAGCAGTGCCACGGAGACGAGTCCCTGTGCGAATCCCTTGGTCTGGTCGGCAAAGTCCAGCTTGGCCAGCAGAGCGCCCACATAGAGCACGAGCAGCGGAGCGGCCGTGAGGACGAACAGCGCCGAGGCCAGGGCCGCGAACTTGGCGCGGACGTAGTCGGCGGTCTCGATGGGCCGCGAGAAGTACAGCGGAACGGTCTTGAAGCGCAGGTCCCGCGAGACGGACTGGGGCGCCTGCGAGGCGACGTACAGGCTGATGACCGCCTGCATGACGATCGCGTAGCGCGTGTAGTCGAGGGGCAGTTCCTTGGCCTTGGTGGCGACCGCGACGGCGACCATGATGGCCGCGGGCACGCACATCACCACGAAGAGCAGCATCGGCAGCACCTTGGACTTCACCGAGCGGCCGAGGCCGTAGGAGCCGCGCAGGGACTGCGAGTACAGGGAGCGGCGGGCGTAGGCGCGGCCGAGGCGCGGGCCGTCGTAGTTGCGGTAGCCGATGTTGTGGATGCGGGTCTGGGCGCCCGGTGCCGGGGCGGGTGCCCCCGTGGAGTGCTCAACCGCCATGGCCGACCGCCTCCTTCCGCTGTTCGCGCTCGTCGCTGCTGGTGAAGACCTCGGAGATGTGGTGCCGCCGCTGCTCCATGCGCACCAGGCCGAGACCGAGGTCCGCGATCACGTCCCGGACCAGGTCGTACGTCTCCTCGCCTTGCGCGGTGAGCAGCAGGACGTGGCCGGCGCCGGGCAGGCCGCTGCCGTCCTCGACGGGCACTCCGCGCGCGTGCAGCGCCTCGCGGACCGCACGGGTGCCGTCCGGGTGCTCGTCGGTGTCGGTGACCTCGATCGCGAGGGTCGTGGTGGTCTGTGTGAAGTCCGTGGTGGAACTGGAGCGCAGGAGCTTGCCGCCGTCCACGACGACGACGTGGTCACAGGTGCGCTCCAGCTCGCCCAGCAGGTGGGAGGTGACCAGGACGGAGATGCCGAAGTCGGTGTGGATCCGGCGGATCAGGCCGAGCATCTCGTCGCGGCCGACCGGGTCGAGGCCGTTGGTCGGCTCGTCCAGGAAGACCAGCTGCGGGTCGTGGACGAGGGCCTGCGCGAGCTTGACGCGCTGCTTCATGCCGGTCGAGTAGCCGCCGATGGGGCGGTAGCGCTCCTCGTACAGCCCGACGTGGCGCAAGGTGTCGGCGGTGCGCTCGCGTGCCGCGGTGGGCGGCAGGCCGGACATGCGCGCCATGTGGACGACGAACTCGGTGGCCGAGACGTCCGGCGGCAGGCAGTCGTGCTCGGGCATGTAGCCGACCCGCTCGCGGATGGCGGCGCCGTCGGTGGCGACATCGAGACCGAGCACTTCGGCGCGGCCCTCGGTGGCGGGGGACAGACCCAGCAGGATCTTGATCAGTGTGGACTTGCCGGCTCCGTTGGCTCCGACGAGTCCGGTCACACCGGGTCCGACGTCCACGGAGAGCCGGTCAAGCGCGGTCACCCTGGGGAACCGCTTGCTCAGGCTTTCGGTCGCGATCACAGTCACGCTACGAAGGTAGGGGCGGCGCGCGTGGCGGTCGTCACTCCGCAGAGCTGTCTTCGGATCAGCCCTGAGTATTACGCGCCCCTAGGGGAGCTGCTCCTTGAGAGTTACCACCGCCGGACAGCCCTATTGACGAACTCTCTAACAACTGCCAGATTCGCCGGATGACGTTGCTGACGGGTGCGCGGGAGCGCAGGGTTCGGGCGGGCGAAGTCGAGCTGTGCGTGGCCGAGATGGGTGATCCGGAACAGCCGACGGTCGTCCTGCTGCACGGCTACCCCGACAGCAAGGAGGTGTGGTCCGAGGTCGCCGCGCGGCTCTCCGGGCGCTTCCACGTGGTGGCGTACGACGTCCGCGGCCACGGCTGTTCGACCGCGCCACGGCCGCTACGGGGCGGGTTCACGCTGGAGAAGCTGACGGACGACTTCCTGGCCGTCGCGGACGCGGTGAGCCCGGACGCTCCGGTGCACCTCGTCGGGCACGACTGGGGGTCCGTGCAGGCCTGGGAGTTCACCACCGTGCAGCGCACCAGAGGCCGTATCGCCTCCTTCACCTCGATGTCCGGGCCGTCCCTCGACCACTTCGGCCACTGGATCGGCAAGCGGGTGAAGCGGCCCACCCCGCGCCGGGTCGGCCAGCTGCTCGGGCAGGGCGCCCGTTCCTGGTACGTGTACCTGCTGCACACGCCCCTGCTGCCCGAGCTGGCCTGGCGCGGCCCCCTCGGCAAGCGCTGGCCTCGGATGCTGGAGCGCGTCGAGAAGGTGCCCCGGGGCGACTACCCCACCGCGTCGCTGCCGTCCGACGCGGCCCACGGGGCCTGGTTGTACCGGGACAACGTCCGGCCCCGGCTGCGCGCTCCCCGCCCGGACGCGCACGCCCACGCGCCCGTACAGGTCATCACGCCCCTGGAGGACCGGTTCCTCTCGGAGCGGCTCCACGACGAACTGGAGCAGTGGGTCCCGCGGTTGACCCGCAGGACGATCCAGGCGGGGCACTGGATCCCGCGCACCCGCCCCGACCGGCTGGCCTCGTGGATCGAGGAGTTCGTGACGTCCGTCGAGAGCGGGCGGCCCCGGTCGACGGCGGACGGCGAACACGCCGAGCGCTTCGGCGGGCAGCTCGCGCTCGTCACCGGGGCAGGCAGCGGCATCGGGCGGGCGACCGCGCTCGCGTTCGCCGCGGCCGGTGCGCGCGTCGTGGCCGTCGACCGGAACGGGGAGGCGGCGGCCCGTACCGCCGAGTCCTGCCACCTGCGGGGTGCCTCGGACGCCTGGGCGGAGACGGTCGACGTCTCCGACGAGCAGGCCATGGAGAAGCTCGCCGACCGGGTCACCACCGAGTACGGGGTGGTGGACGTCCTGGTGAACAACGCCGGGATCGGACTGTCCGGTTCCTTCTTCGACACGACCCCGGAGGACTGGAAGAGGGTCCTCGACGTCAATCTGTGGGGCGTCATCCACGGGTGCCGGCTCTTCGGCCGGCGGATGGCCGAGCGCGGGCAGGGCGGCCACATCGTCAATGTGGCGTCGGCCGCGGCGTACCAGCCGTCCCGTGCGCTGCCCGCGTACAGCACCTCCAAGGCGGCCGTACTGATGCTCGGCGAGTGCCTGCGGGCGGAGCTCGCCGGACAGGGGATCGGCGTGACAACGGTGTGCCCGGGCATCGTGAACACGGCCATCACGTCGACGGCGCACTTCGCCGGAGCCGACGTCCTGGAGGAGAAGCGGCTGCAGCAGCGCGCCGCCCGCCTGTACGGGCTGCGGAACTATCCGCCGGAGAAGGTCGCCCGGGCGATCCTGCGGGCGGTGGCGCGCAACGAGGCGGTGGTGCCGGTGACACCGGAGGCACGGGGTGCGCGGTGGCTGTCGCGGTGGGCACCGGGGGCGCTGCGAGGCCTGGCGCGGATGAAGCCGCCGATGTAGGGCGAGGCGAGGCTCAAATCCCCTGCGGTGGAGCTCAGTTGTCCACAGAAGCGCCAATTCCGCTGTGGATAACCGTACTTCGCTGTGGATCAAACCTCCGAGGTGAAACTCGATCGCGTGATTCGGGTCTCTCCCGCACCCTGGTGGGATGGACGAAAGACGCACCGTGAAGGTGTCGAAGTACCTGTCGAAGCACCTGCGCCACCAGCCTGAACGCATCGGGCTCACGCTCGACGAGGCCGGCTGGGTCGAGATCGACACCTTGATCGCCGCGGCAGCCGCGCACGGCTTCCGGTTCACCCGTGACGAGCTGGACCATGTCGTCGCCACCAACGACAAGCGGCGTTTCGCCGTCGACGGCACCCGGATCCGTGCCAGCCAGGGTCACAGTGTCGAGGTCGACCTCGGCCTGGCGTCGGCCACCCCGCCCGCGCACCTCTACCACGGCACCGTCGCCCGCAACCTGGACGCGATCCGGGCCGAGGGACTCCGCCCGATGAACCGGCATGCCGTGCACCTCTCGCCCGACCGGGAGACGGCGACCCGTGTCGGAGCCCGCAGGGGCAGGCCCGTCGTGCTGACGGTCGACGCGGACGCCATGCACCGGGACGGCCATGTCTTCCAGGTCAGCGCGAACGGGGTGTGGCTGACCGAGGCCGTCCCGGCCCGGTACCTGCGCTTCCCGGGCCCGTCCACGTGTCCACCCGGACGCGCACAGTGACTGTTTCACGTGAAACAGGGGGGACCACCGGTGCTCCCTTAGGCTCGGTGTCATGAGTCTGCGTCTGAGCACTGTGATCCTCCCGTACCGCCGCTGGAACGAAGGCGGCCGCGCGGCCTGGACGCGCGCCGAGCAGCTCGGCTTCCACACCGCATACACCTACGACCACCTGTCCTGGCGCACCTTCCGGGACGGCCCGTGGTTCGGCGCCGTGCCGACCCTCACGGCCGCCGCGAGCGTCACCGACCGGCTGCGGCTGGGCACCCTGGTGACCTCGCCGAACTTCCGGCACCCCGTGACCCTCGCCAAGGAGCTGATCTCCCTCGACGACATCTCCGGCGGGCGGGTCACGCTGGGCATAGGCGCGGGCGGCTCCGGATTCGACGCCACCGCGCTCGGCCAGGAACCCTGGACCCCGCGCGAGCGTGCCGACCGCTTCGCCGAGTTCGTCCCGCTCCTCGACCGGCTGCTGTGCGAGGACGCCGTGTCGTACGAGGGCGACTTCTACTCCGCCCACGAGGCACGGAACATCCCCGGCTGTGTGCAGCGCCCCAGGCTGCCGTTCGCGGTGGCCGCGACCGGGCCGCGCGGGATGCGGCTCGCCGCCCGGTTCGGGCAGGCATGGGTCACCACGGGCGACCCGAAGCTGTACGAGAACGGCACCCCTGAGCAGTCGATTCAGGCCATTCGCGGTCAGGCGGAGAGGCTCGACGACATCTGTGCCGAGGTCGGCCGCGACATGACCGGTCTCGACCGTGTGCTGCTCACCGGATTCACGCCGGACCGTGTGGAACCGCTCCAGTCCCTGAACGCGTTCGTCGACTTCGCCGGACGGCATGTGGAGCTGGGCTTCACGGAGATCGTGATCCACTGGCCGATCCCCGACTCGCCGTTCGCCGCGGACGAGAAGGTCTTCGAGCAGATCGCGATGGAGGCACCGGCGCAGCTGCGCTGAGCGTCGACGGACGGCCGGGAAGCCTCTGTTCAGAGCGGTATCCACTCACCTGTGCGGAGCCCCGCACGCCCGTGCAGGCATGTGCGGGACAATGGCCGGGTGACCTCAGCGACCCGACAGCCCGAGACCGCGGCCGAGACCCTCCCGCCGCGACTGATCGCCACCGACCTCGACGGCACTCTGCTGCGCGACGACAAGTCGGTGTCCCCGCGTACGGTCGCCGCGCTGGCCGCCGCCGAGGAGGCGGGCATCGAGGTCTTCTTCGTGACGGGCCGCCCGGCCCGCTGGATGGACGTCGTCAGCGAGCATGTGCACGGCCACGGCCTGGCGATCTGCGGAAACGGCGCCGCCGTGGTCGACCTGCACGGCGGCCCCGGTGCCCACCGGTTCGTGAAGGTGCGGGAGCTGGCCCGGGAGAACGCCCTGGACGCCGTGCGGCTGCTGCGTGACGCGGCACCGGGCACGGTGTACGCGGTGGAGCAGACCTACGGCTTCTACCAGGAGCCCGCGTACCCGAAGTTGCACATGGAGACACCGGACAGCCTCGCCCCGGCCGAGGAAGTGCTGGGCCCGGACCATCGGGCCGCCGCGGAGCCGGTGCTGAAGATCCTCGCCTACCACCCCGAGATCGACCCCGACGCGTTCCTGACCCTGGCCCGCCTCGCCATCGGCGACCGTGCCAGCGTGACCCGCTCCAGCCCCAGCGCACTGCTCGAGATCAGCGGTCCAGGAGTGTCCAAGGCCAGCACTCTCGCCCTGTGCTGCGCCGAGCGCGGCATCTCGCACGAGCAGGTCGTCGCCTTCGGCGACATGCCGAACGACGTGGAGATGCTGACCTGGGCGGGCCGGTCGTACGCGATGGGCAACGCCCACCCCGACGTGCTCGCCGCCGCCTCGGGCCGGACGGTGGCGAACAACGAGGACGGCGTGGCGATCGTGATCGAGCGGTTGCTGACGGAACGGCCGTAGCCGGGGCGTCTCAGAGGGACACTCCACGCGCCGCCAGCCATGAGACCGGGTCCACCGATGAGCCCGACTCCGCTGTGACCCGGGCCTCGAAGTGCAGGTGAGGCCCGGTGGAGTTACCCGTGGTGCCGGACTGGCCGATCCACTGTCCAGGGCTGACGTGCTCCCCCTGGTCGACCGCGAGCGCGGCGAGATGAGCGTACTGCGTGTAATAGCCGCCCGCGTGCTTGAGCACGATCTCCATCCCGAACGGACCACCACAGGAGACCTTCACCACCCGGCCCGCACCCACGGCCCGTACCGGCGTGCCGATCGGCACCGCGAAGTCCTGCCCGGTGTGCCGGTTCGACCAGCGCGCACCACCGCTGCCGTAGGACGCCGACAGCTCGTACGTCTCGACCGGCGCGACCCAGTCGCCCTCGGTGAACCCCGTCGCCGACTGGTCGAGCCGGGCGGCTCCGCGGCACGCCCCGGCGGCGACCGCGGCGTCCGCCTGCCCTTGGAGCTCTGAGCGGGCCGTCTCCAGCTTCTGCTCGATGTCGGCCTTCAGAGCGGCGAGCTGTGTGTTGCGTCGTTCCAGCGCCTGCCACCGGTCAGCGGCCTTGGCCTCGTCCGCCGCCAGTCTCGCCTCTGCGCGCCGGTTCTTGGAGATCGCGTTGTTCACGGCCAGGTCCGCCTGGGAGAAGGCGTGCTGACCTCGCATCAGGCTGTCGGGACTGTCGGCGAGGATCATGTGGGCGGCCACCGGCAGGCCACCACTGCTGCGGTACTGGGCGCGGGCGATGCGGCCCAGGTCCTCGTGCAGGGCGGCGATCTCCCGCCGCTGCGCGTCCAGGAGCACCTCCGCCCGCTGGGCCGCGGCCCGCTGCTCGTCGGCCTGCTTGCGTCCGGCCTCGTACTGCTGGGTCGCCACCGCGGCCTCCTCGTACAGCCGCACCACCTCGGCGCTGAGGCCGGTTTCCGGACCGGTGCCGGGGCCGCTGCCGGGTTCCTTGTGCGCTGCCGTCGGCCGCGCCGCGAGCACGGCCAGCGCACACAGCAGGACCGGAACGAGCAGCCGATGGCGGCGATATGAGCGCATGTCAGCGATCGTCACCCAGCATGCTGGGCCCGGTCCTGTTCACGTCGTACAGCCGGGGGACCGGCTGCGCCGAACGGCCCAGTGCCCGTGGTGACCGGCCGCACCGAGGGCCCGGTGCTCGTGGTGGTGGCCGGCTGCGCCGAAGGGCACAGTGCCCGTGGTAGCCCGCTGCTACCGCGCTCCCACCAGCGACTGTGCCGCCGCCTCGCGCTCCGCCATCCTCCGCAGCGGCCCGTCCACCGCCAGCAGGTCCGCGTACGGACCACGCTGCACGACCCGTCCATGCTCCAGCACGAGCACCTCGTCGACCGCTTCGAGGCCCGCCAGCCGGTGCGTGATGAGCAGCGTCGTACGGCCCTCGGTGACGGCCAGCAGATCGGCGGTGAGCGCGTCGGCCGTCGCCAGGTCGAGGTGCTCGGCGGGCTCGTCCAGCACCAGGACGGGAAAGTCGGCGAGCAGCGCCCGGGCCAGCGCCAGCCGCTGACGCTGGCCTCCCGACAACCGCGCCCCGTGCTCGCCGACGAGCGTGTCCAGACCGTCGGGCAGGCTGTCCGCCCAGTCCAGCAGCCTGGCACGGCACAGCACGGCGCGCAGGTCGTCCTCGGTGGCGTCCTTGCGGGCGAGCAGCAGGTTCTCGCGCAGCGAGCTGTCAAAGAGGTGCGCGTCCTGCGCACACAGCCCGACGAACTTCCGAACGTCGTCACCGTGGAGCGCGTACGCGTCCACACCTCCGAGCGTGTACGACCCCGCCTCCGCGTCGAGGAACCGCAGCAGCACCTGTGCCAGCGTGGTCTTGCCGGAGCCGGAGGGCCCGACCACGGCGATCCGGCGCCCCTCCTCCAGGGTCAAGTCCAGCCCGCCGAGCGCCTCCCGGTCCTGCCCGGCGTGCCGGGCGGTCAGTCCCTTGACGACGACCGGGAACGGCGACGCGGGCGCCTGCCGGGGCCGCTCCGGCTCCCGCACGGGCTCCGGCGCGTCCAGCACCTCGTACACCCGTTCCGCACTGCGGCGCACACGCTGCCGGTACTGCACGGCGAGCGGCAGCCCGAGCACGGCCTCGAAGGCGGCGAGCGGGGTGAGAACGACGACGGCCATGGCCACGCCGTCGAGCCGCCCGGCGGCGACCGCCTGGGCGCCGGCCAGGGCAGCGGCCGCGACGGTCAGCCCGGAGACCAGCGCGGTGAGACCGTCGCCCAGGGCGGTGGCCGTGGCCGCGCGCGAGGCGATCCGGGTCAGCGCTCCATCGGCCTGGCGTGCCTGGGCGGTCCGCGCGGGCAGGGCACCGGCGACGGCCAGTTCCGCGGTGCCGGTCAGCAGATCGGTCACCCTCGTCGCGAGCACCCCGCGGGCGGGCGCCAGTGTGTGCTCGGCGCGCCGGGCCACCGCTCCGGTGATCAACGGCACGCCGACACCCGCCGCCAGGAGCCCGGCCGCGAGCACGGCCCCGGCCTCGGGCAGCAACCACGCCGTGAAGCCGACCGACGCGGCCGACACGACCAGGGCTGCCCCGGCCGGCAACAGCCAGCGCAGCCAGTAGTCCTGCAGCGCGTCCACGTCCGCGACCAGCCGGGAGAGCAGGTCGCCCCGGCGGACCCGGAGAAGGCCGGCCGGTGCCAGCCGCTCCAGCCTGCGGAACACCGCGACCCGGGTGTCCGCCAGCATCCGCAGCACGGCGTCGTGCGACACCAGCCGCTCGGCGTACCGGAACACGGCCCGCCCGATCCCGAACGCCCTCGTCGCGGTGACGGCCATCATCAGATACAGCACGGGCGGCTGCTGCGAGGCACGCGAGATCAGCCACCCCGAGGTGGCCATGAGCCCCACGGCACTCCCCAGCGCGAGACTCCCCAGCAGCAGGGCCAGCCCCAGCCGCCCGCGCCGGGCACCGGACAGGGCGCGGACGCGGGCGAGGACACCGGCGGAAGCGGACGGTTCGGCGGACTCGGCCGGGGCGGACGCCTCGGCCTCGACGGACCGGGGCGCGGTGCCGGGTGCCACGGCGGACGCCACCGGCGCGGGGGTGGCCTCGGGCTCCGCCAGCCGCACGACCCGGTCGGCGATCTCCAGCAGCGCCGGCCGGTGCACCACCAGCAGGACCGTGCGGCCGGCTGCGAGCCGCCGCACCGCTGCGACGACCTCGGCCTCGGTGGCCCCGTCCAGTGCCGCCGTCGGCTCGTCGAGCAGCAGAACGGGCCGGTCGGCGAGGAACGCGCGGGCCAGCGCGAGCCGTTGCCGCTGCCCGGCGGACAGCCCGGTGCCGTCCTCACCGAGCACGGTCTCCGCACCACCGGGCAGCGCGTCGACGAACTCCAGCGCCCCGGCGTCCCGAAGCGCCGTCCGTACGGCGTCGTCATCGGCGCCCGGCCGCGCCAGCCGTACGTTCTCGGCGATCGTCCCGGCGTAGAGGTGAGGCCGCTGCGGCACCCATGCGACACGGGAGTGCCACTGCTTCAGGTCGGCGTCGGCGAGATCGACACCCCCGGCTCTCACCCGCCCCTCGGCCGGCCGCACGAACCCCAGCAGAACACTCAGCAGTGTCGACTTGCCGGCGCCGCTCGGCCCCACCAGCGCGACCGTCTCCCCGGGCTCGACGCCGAAGGTCACGTCCGAAACCGCATCGGCCGACCGCCCCCGATACCGGACGGTCACGCCCTCGAAGGACAGCGCGCCCTCCGGCACGGCCGCGGAACCGGAGGCCGGAACGGGCGTCTCCAGGACCTCGAAGATCTCCTCGGCGGCGGCGAGCCCCTCGGCCGCCGCGTGGTACTGCGCCCCCACCTGCCGCAACGGCAGATACGCCTCGGGCGCGAGGATCAGGATGACGAGGCCGATGTACAGGTCCATCTCTCCGTGCACCAGCCGCATGCCGATCGTCACGGCGACGAGTGCCACCGAGATCGTGGCGAGCAGTTCGAGGGCGAAGGAGGAGATGAAGGCGATCCGCAGGGTCCGCATGGTCGCCCGGCGGTACTCGCCGGTGATGCGCCGGATCGACTCGGCCTGCGCCTTGGCCCGGCCGAAGACCTTCAGCGTCGGCAACCCCGCGACGACATCCAGGAAATGCCCGGACAGTCGTGACAGCAGACGCCACTGACGGTCCATCCGGGACTGGGTGGCCCAGCCGATCAGCACCATGAAGACCGGGATGAGGGGCAGGGTGCCCACGATGATGGCCGCGGAGACCCAGTCCTCGGTGACGATCCGCGCCAGCACCGCCACCGGCACGACCACCGCGAGACCCAACTGCGGCAGGTACCGCGAGAAGTAGTCGTCGAGGGCGTCGACGCCCCGGGTGGCCAGGGCGACCAGCGAACCGGTCCGCTGCCCACCCAGCCAGCCGGGCCCCAGCTCGACGGCGCGCTCCAGCAGCCGTCCCCGCAGCTCGGACTTCACGGCCGCGCTCGCCCGGTGCGCGGCGAGCTCGGTGAGCCAGCCGACCAGCGCCCGCCCGACCGCGACGGCGGCCAACAACAGCAGGGGAGTGCCGAGTTCGGACACCGCCATGCGGTGCTGGAACGCGCCGACCACCACTTCGGCGATGAGCATCGCCTGCGCGATGACCAGCCCCGCACCCACGGCCCCGAGTGCCACGACCGCCACCAGGAACAGCCGGGTGGCACGGGCGTAGCGCAGCAGACGCGGATCGATTGGTTTCACGTGAAACACACCTCAGTGCGCGGTCTCGGCGATGTGCTGTGTACCGATCCGCTTGCGGAACACCCAGTAGGTCCAGCCCTGGTAGAGCAGGACGACCGGAGTGGCGATCCCGGCACACCAGGTCATGATCTTCAGTGTGTACGGACTGGACGAGGCGTTGGTGACCGTCAGGCTCCAGTCCGGGTTCAGGGTCGACGGCATGACGTTCGGGAACAGCGTCAGGAACAGCATCGCCACCGCGGCCACGATAGTGAGACCCGACCAGGCGAACGCCCAGCCCTCTCGTCCGGCCCCTGCTGCGGCCAGGGCGATGAGGAGCGAGGCCACGGCAGCGACCATCGCCACCAGCGACGAACCGTCACCCCGGTCGGCCTGCGTCCACAGCAGGAAGGCGAGCGCCAGCAGGGCGGTCACCGCTCCGACGCGCAGCGCCAGCTTCCGCGCCCGCTCCCGGATCTCCCCGACCGTCTTGAGCCCGACGAACACCGTGCCGTGGAAGGTGAACAGGGACAGCGTGACCAGGCCGCCCAGCAGCGCGTACGGATTGAGCAGGTCCACAACGCCGCCGGCGTAGTTGAAGTCCTGGTCGATCTTCACGCCCCGCACGATGTTGGCGAAGGCGACACCCCACAGGAACGCGGGCAGCAGCGAGGCCCAGAAGATCGCCGTCTCCCAGTTGCGCTGCCAGTTCTCCTCGGGCCGCTTCACCCTGTACTCGAAGGCCACGCCCCGGACGATCAGGCAGACCAGGATGAGCAGCAGGGGCAGATAGAACCCGGAGAAGAGCGTGGCGTACCACTCGGGGAAGGCGGCGAAGGTCGCGCCGCCCGCGGAGAGCAGCCACACCTCGTTGCCGTCCCAGACGGGGCCGATGGTGTTGATCAGCACCCGCTTCTCGGGCCGGTTCCGGGCGAGCAGCTTCGTGAGCACCCCGACCCCGAAGTCGAAGCCCTCCAGGAAGAAGTAGCCGGTCCACAGGACGGCGATCAGAACGAACCAGACGTCGTGCAGTTCCATGACTGTGCAGCTCCCTCGGCCTAGTACGAGAAGGCCATCGGCTTGTCGGCGTCACGGGAGTCGCCGCCGATCTTCGTGGGCGGGTTGAGGTCGGCCTCGGTGAGTTCCGGCGGGCCCGCCTTGACGTACTTGACCAGCAGCTTGACCTCGATGACGGCGAGGATCGCGTACAGCGTGGTGAAGACGACCATCGAGGTGATGACCTCGGCCTGGGAGACACCGGGTGAGACCGCGTCACGCGTCTGGAAGAGGCCGTAGACGACCCACGGCTGGCGGCCCATCTCGGTGAAGATCCAGCCCCAGGAGCTGGCGATCAGCGGGAAGCCCAGGGTGAGGATCGCGATGCGCCAGTACCACTTGGTGAGGGTCGGGCCGAGCGCCTTCTTCGGCAGCAGGACGAGATGCGGCACCTCGTCGTCGCCCACCCTCAGGTGCTGCGGCAGCATGAACTTCTTGCGGGTCAGCCAGAGCCCGGCCAGGCCGATGGCGAACGACGTCATGCCGAAGCCGATCATCCACCGGAAGCCCCAGTAGGCGACGGGGATGTTGGGCCGGTAGTCGCCCGGCCCGTACTTCTCCTGCTCGGCCTTGTTGACGTCGTTGATGCCGGGGACGTACGAGGTGAAGTCGTCCTTCGCGAGGAAGGACAGCAGCCCGGGGATCTCGATGGCGACCTTGTTGTGGCCCTTGTCGACGTCGCCGACGGCGAAGACCGAGAAAGGAGCCGGCTTCTCGCCGTCCCACAGCGCCTCGGCCGCAGCCATCTTCATCGGCTGCTGCTGGTACATGATCTTGCCGAGCACGTCGCCGCTGATCGCGGTGAGGAGGCCACCGATGACAACGGTGACCAGTCCCAGCCGGAGCGAGGTCTTCATCACGGGCACGTGCTTCTTGCGGACCAGGTGGAAGGCGGCGATGCCGACCATGAAGGCGCCACCGGTGAGGAACGCCGCGGTGAGCGTGTGGAAGACCTGGGCGAGCGCGGTGTTCTGGGTCAGCACGAGCCAGAAGTCGGTGAGCTCGGCCCGGCCCTTCGCCTCGTTGATCCGGTAGCCGACCGGGTGCTGCATCCAGGAGTTGGCCGCGAGGATGAAGTAGGCCGACAGGATCGTGCCGATGGAGACCATCCATATGCAGGCCAGGTGGATCTTCTTCGGCAGCTTGTCCCAGCCGAAGATCCACAGACCGATGAAGGTGGACTCGAAGAAGAAGGCGATCAGGGCCTCGAAGGCCAGCGGCGCACCGAAGACGTCACCGACGAAGCGCGAGTAGTCGGACCAGTTCATGCCGAACTGGAACTCCTGCACGATGCCGGTGACCACGCCCATCGCGATGTTGATCAGGAAGAGCTTGCCCCAGAACTTCGTCGCCTGGAGGTACTTCTCCTTCTCCGTCCGCACCCACGCCGTCTGCAGACCGGCCGTGAGCGCGGCCAGCGAGATCGTCAGGGGGACGAACAGAAAGTGGTAGACGGTGGTGATTCCGAACTGCCATCGCGCCAGGGTCTCCGGCGCCAAAGCCAGGTCCACGTCGCCGCTCCTTACATACGCTTGTGAAAGCGTTCACATTCACAAGCCATTATGCAGCACGGACATTCGAGCCCCCCGAGGGGGTCCCTGTCTCCCCCGTCACAGTCGCCCCCTTGGCCCGAACTTCAACATATTGTTGAATCAGTGGCATGCAGACACCGCTACGCATACGGATTTCCTGGCCTTCGGGGCACCTCAACGCATCACTCGACCACACCGCGAGCAGTCAGACCCTCGCCAGGGCACTCCCCCTCGTCTCCACCGCCCGGACCTGGGGGGCGGAGGTGTACTTCGACACAGGGGTGTCCGTTTCACGTGAAACAGACGCCCGCGAGGTCGTCGAGCCGGGGACCGTCGCCTACTGGACCGACGGTGACGCCCTCGCCCTCCCCTACGGCCCCACGCCGATCTCTCGGGGCGACGAATGCCGTCTCGCCGGCCCCTGCAATGTCCTGGGCCGCCTCGACGGCGACCCAGGACTGCTCGCAACTGTGCGGGACGGCGACCCCGTCCGCGTGGAACTCCTGGATTCCTGACCGCGCTCGCGGAGCGCTGCAACTGCGTGTCCCCTGACCGGGCCTGTGGAGCGCTACAGCTCCCTCACCCCGGGCGGACACAGGAAGCCCTACTGCTCCTTGCGGAACCCTTCCGACACCTTCAGGAAGATGTCATTCGCCTCGGCTTCCCCAACCGTCACCCGCACACCCTCACCCGGGAACGGCCGAATCACCACACCCGCCTGCTCACAGGCCTCCGCGAACGCGACCGTGCGCTCCCCCAGCCGCAGCCACACGAAGTTGGCCTGGGTCTCGGGCACCGTCCAGCCCTGCGAGCGCAGCCCGTCGACCACGCGCGTGCGCTCACACACCAGCGAGCCGACCCGGCCGAACAGTTCGTCCTCGGCCCGCAGTGATGCGATCGCCGCCTCCTGCGCGAGCTGGCTCACGCCGAACGGCACCGCCGTCTTGCGCAGCGCCGCCGCCACCGGCTCATGAGCGATGGCGAAACCGACGCGCAGGCCGGCGAGGCCGTACGCCTTGGAGAAGGTCCGCAGGACACAGACGTTGGGCCGGTCGCGGTAGATCTCGACGCCGTCCGGCACCTCGGGGTCGCGGATGAACTCGCGGTAGGCCTCGTCGAGGACCACCAGGACGTCGCGCGGGACCCGGTCGAGGAACCGCTCCAGCTCCGCCCGCCGCACCACCGTGCCGGTCGGGTTGTTGGGGTTGCAGACGAAGATCAGCCGGGTCCGGTCGGTGATCGCGTCGGCCATCGCGTCGAGGTCGTGCACATCCCCGGGGGTCAGCGGGACCTGAACCGATGTCGCGCCGCTGATCTGCGTGATGATCGGGTACGCCTCGAAGGACCGCCAGGCGTACATCACCTCGTCACCGGGGCCGGACGTGGCCTGGATCAGCTGCTGTGCGACACCGACCGATCCGGTACCGGTGGCCAGATGGGAGAGAGGCACACCGAACCGCTCGGACAGCTCGTTCATCAGCGCCGCACAGGCCATGTCCGGGTAGCGGTTGAAGTTGCAGGCCGCCGCTGTCACGCTCTCCATCACGCCCGGCAACGGCGGATAGGGGTTCTCGTTGGAGGACAGCTTGTAGGCCACCGGACCACCTGCCGCGGCGGGCTTGCCCGGCTTGTAGGTGGGGATCCCCTCCAGCTCGGCGCGCAGCTTGGGGCTCGTCTCGCTCACCGCAGTCCTCCTCGTGAAGACCGGCGGCCCATGACCGCCGCCGACATCCAATACTCCTCACCTTATGAGGATTCGGCGCCGCTGCGTATAGCCATGACCGAGCGGCCGGCCCCGACCTCCCCTGTCCCACCGGCATCCGGGGCATCACCGCACCAAGGCGTGCGAATCCGGGGGCGCGCCGCACATATATCTATGCGCTGGTGGTGTGCGCCGTGGCGCGCATCCCCCGTGCAGGTGAGTTGAGACCTCTTCGCAACCTCAGCCACTTGGCAGGCACGTGCGCGCCGACAACACACGTACTGCCAAGAAAGCGCTCAACACCCTTGGCTTCCAAAGCAATTGAGGTTAAATGATCATGCAGAAACGTGCCTGTCAACGCGTGCATATGCGTCCGCACTACCCCACCGCATGAGCCCTACTATCGGCTCGCCATGACAGCAGCAGGGAAGCACCAGGTGAGCCGCGCGGAAACCTCACGGCGAGGCAGTCGGCCGGGCCGGGCCGGCATCAGAGACGTGGCCGCCGCCGCCGGAGTCTCCATCACGACCGTCTCCGATGCCCTCAACGGCAAGGGCCGGCTCCCGGACGCCACCCGGCGTCATGTCCGGGAAGTCGCCGACCGGCTGGGCTACCGGCCCTCGGCCGCCGCCCGGACCCTCCGTACCGGCAAATCGGGCCTCATCGGCCTGACCGTGACCACCTACGGGGATGAACCTTTCACCTTCACGGAGTTCGCGTACTTCGCCGAGATGGCACGGGCCGCCACCTCCGCCGCGCTCGCCCGCGGCTACGCCCTCGTCATCCTGCCCGCGACCTCCCGCCACGACGTGTGGTCGAACGTCGCGCTGGACGGCACGGTCGTCATCGACCCCTCCGACCAGGACCCGGTCGTCAGCGAGCTCGTCCGGCAGGGACTCCCGGTGGTCTCCGACGGCCGCCCGGCCGGTGCACTGCCGGTCACGGCCTGGGTCGACAACGACCACGAGGCCGCCGTCCTCGGCATCCTCGACCACCTGGCCGACGCCGGCGCCCGCCGCATCGGCCTGCTGACCGGCACGACGACGGACACCTACACCCACCTGTCGACCACCGCGTACCTGCGCTGGTGCGAGCGCGTGGGACAGGATCCGGTGTACGAGGCCTATCCGGCGCACGATCCGTGCGCGGGCGCCGTCGCCGCCGACCGGCTCCTCGCCCGGCCCGACCGGCCCGACGCGGTCTACGGACTGTTCGACCCGAACGGCACCGACCTGCTCGCCGCCGCCCGCCGCTACGGCCTGCGCGTCCCCGACGACCTGCTGCTGGTCTGCTGCAGCGAGTCCACGGTGTACGCCAACACCGAGCCGCCCATCACCACCCTCTCCCTGAAACCGCGCCGCATCGGCACCGCGGTGGTGCAACTCCTCATCGACGCCATCGAGGGAGTGGAATCCGACCACCCGGTGGAGCAGGTCATACCGACGGAGTTGATCGTGCGCACCTCGTCCCAGCGACGCCCGCCGCGCACGACGGTCAGCCCTCCGCGATCACCCGAGGGCGCCTAGGGTCTGTCGTTCGGATCGGGCCGCAGGAAAGCAACGCCGCAGATGTGCGTGCCGGCCCTCGCGTCTGCGGCGTGATCCGAACGGCAGACCCCAGCCCTCACCGGGCAAGGGGAAGAGCGCACTCCTGGGGAGAAAAAGGGCCGGTCCCCCGGAGAGAAGGGATCGTTCTCGCGAAGAGAAGAAGAGCGAGGGCGGTCACACGGTGGTCAAAGCCCGGCCCAATCGGGGCGAAAGCCGCGGTGAACTGGACTCTTGCTCTGATTCACCACCCCTGGGTCATCACATGTCGCGATCCGCATTCCTATGATGGGCCCACGACACCCGCGGGCCGCTACGACCAGGCAGTCCGATGCGGTGCAATGCGGCGCGATGGTGGAGGGGTCGATGACTCAGGGGGCCGGTCAGGGACCCGAGGTGGAGCGAACGGCGACGTTGCGCGACTTCCGGGTGCCCGCGTACGTCCACGAGGCCGGTCCGTACGTCCACAGCGTCCACCCCGAGGTCGCCCCGCCGCCCGAGGAGACCTACCCCGAGGGATACACGCCGACCCAGCGCGACCTTCCCGTCGTCAACCGGGGTGACACTGTTCAGGTGACCGTGGATCCCGAGACCACCGCCCCGCAGTCCACCACCGGGCAGGGCCCGCTGTACGTCGTGGGGGACGTACACGGCTACCTCGACCAGTTGGTGTCCGCCCTCCAGGAGAAGGGCCTGCTCGACGCCGCAGGCAACTGGTGTGCGGGTACCGCCCGGCTCTGGTTCCTCGGCGACTTCACCGACCGCGGCCCGGACGGCATCGGCGTCATCGACCTGGTGATGCGGCTGTCCGCCGAGGCCGCCGCGGCCGGCGGCTACTGCAAGGCGCTCATGGGCAACCACGAGCTGCTCCTGCTGGGTGCGAAGCGGTTCGGCGACACCCCCGTCAACTCCGGCGCGGGCACCGCCACCTTCCAGGCGGCCTGGCTGCTCAACGGCGGCCAGAAGACCGACATGGACCGCCTCCAGGACCACCACCTGCAGTGGATGTCCCGCCTGGACGCCGTCGAGGAGGTCGACGGCCACCTGCTCGTCCACTCCGACACCACCGCCTACCTCGACTACGGCCGCTCCATCGAAGAGGTCAACGACACCGTCCGCGAGACGATCACCCGCAACGACGCGGACGAGGTCTGGGACCTGTTCCGCAAGTTCACCAAGCGGTTCTCCTTCCGCGACGAGGGCGGCGCGGACGCCGTGCGCTCCCTGCTCGATACGTACGGGGGCACCCGCATCGTTCACGGGCACAGTCCGATTCCGTATCTGCTCGGCGAGGTCGGCTCGGAGGAGGACGAGGAGAGCCGCGACCCCGTGATCGAGGGACCGCACGTCTACGCCGACGGACTCGCCATCGCGATGGACGGCGGCGTAACCATGGCCGGAAAGCTGCTGGTCCAGCAACTGCCGCTGGACACGTGAACGTTCACCGGGCAGGCGTCCCCCGTCGGCGGACCGGGCCGGTGAGGGGCCAATTTCGGTAAACCCCCTGTCACCGCATACCGTCACCGCTCTACCATCGGCTTATCCGTAGCAGGCTCCCCTCCGTTTCTGCCCGACGGCTCGTCAGCATGCCGAGCCCCAAGCCCTACGGAGCATCGGGGGATGCACATGAACAGCGTTCCGCAGCACCTGCTGAGCGAGGACCGCCAGGAATACGAGCGGATCCTCGATGAGGCGCTGCGCTCCGCACCACACCGTCCGGAACTGGCCGCTGTCGGACAGCGGCTCAACCCCGAACAGCTGCGCACCATGGCCCTGAGCGCCACCGCGCTCATCACCGCGGCCGCGGCGACCGAATACCGGCACTACGTCAAGGTCCGCGACGAACTGCGTCAGCCGGCGTCGGCCGGCTCAACCGCCGTGCGCGGCTCCGGGTCCGGCTCCTCCGAGACGGGCACGGACGCCTCGGGGCTCGCCGCCACCGTGGGAGGGGTCGCGGAGACCACGGGCGCGGGCGCCGTCGCCGTCGTCGCCGTTCTCGCACCCGTCCTGGCCGGGACCGCCGCGGCGATCTTTCTGCTCGTCGGCTACATCCTGCGGATGCTCGACCCCGAGCAGGGATTCGCCCGGACCATGCTCACCACGGGCTGGGTGTTCGGCGCCGTGACCGCGGTCGCGATCCTCGTCGCCGCCGTGGGGCTGCTGCTCACCGCCCTGCGCAACAAGCCCACAGCCGAGGTCGGGCCATACGGCGAACTGCGGGGCGAGGTGGCCCAGGCCAAGGAGGCCTGGCACGAGGCCCTGCTGGAACGCGGCATCCTGCCCTTTCTGCGGGAGGCACTCGCCGACCCCGGGGCGGCCGCGGCCTTGCACCACACGCCCTCGTCCACACCGGTCAGCCGGATGCCGCACCTCGGCTACGACCGCCCGGGGTTCACGAGCCCGGACGACGGCGACCGCGGCTCGCGTCCCAGCTTCAGCAGCCCGGACTACACCAGCCCGGACTTCGGAGGACCGGAGCACCAGCCGGAGTAACCGTCGGAGCAGACCTCGCAGTCCGTTCCGAACGGCACCTCCCGCAGGCCGGGGGCTCACCCGCCCCCGGTCCTGTGCGCGGCCGGTCAGTCCGCGATGGGCAGGTACACGCGGTTGCCGCTCGCGGCGAACTCCTTCGACTTCAGGGCCATGCCCTCCTCGATCTCGGTCAGGGTGCCGCCGTGTTCTGGGCTGATGTCCTGCGAAATCGGAACACGTGGGCAAGCGCGAGGAGTTGGTCAGCAAGCTGCGAGGTACGCCCGAGGGACTGCCGTCCGTCGAGGAAGTGCGCGCCATGCTGGCTTCCGACCCGGAGCTGAAGTGCGTTGTCTGCTACGCACGGATCTCGTTCGACGGCCGGGTGAAGGACGCCCACGGCGTCGAGGACCAGCACCGGGACATGACCGAGACCGCCCGCAGGTTCGGATGGCTCGTCGTCTACCGCTACACGGACAACGACAAGAGCGCGAGCAAGGAGAACATCGTTCGCGATGACTTCGAGCAGCTGCTCGCCGATCTCGCTGCCGGGACGACGCCGGACGGGCACCCGATCCACGGCGTCATGGCAGTCAACGACGACCGGCTGTACCGACGCCCGAGTGACTGGGAGCGGTACCTGAAGGCGTTCACCACGCAGGAAGGACGCGTCTACCACGACTCGAACGGCATCCAGGACCTCTACGCCGAAGGCTTCGAGATCAAGGGGCTCCTGGGGGTCGCCATGTCCCTCAGCGAGACGAGGAAGAAGGAGCGCAGGAGCAGGAACAGCCACCGGAGCCGGGCGATCCGTGGGCAGTCGGTAGCGGCATGGCGCCCCTTTGGATGGGAGGACGACAAGGTCTCATTGCGCCCGGACGAGGCAGAAGCCATCCGTCAGGCGGTGAAGGACGTGATCGCGGGTGCCTCCATTTCGGAGATCACGCGCCGGTGGAAGGAGGCCGGCTTCATCACGAGTCGCGGGAACGCCTTCCAGTACCAGACCGTCAAGCAGGTCCTGGTGAACGCCCGGCTGTGTGGATATCGCGAGATCAAGGGCGAGCTTGTACGTGACGGCGACGATCAGCCCATCGTGGGCGAGTGGGAGCCGATCATCACTCCGAAGGAGTGGTTCGCGGTCACGGCCAAGATCAGGGAGCGTGGCCGAGGAACCGGGATGCCGCGCGGTGGCCTGGTCCACAAGTACCTGCTCACCGGCATCCTGCGTTGCGGCCAGGTGCTGGAGGACGGCACGGTCTGCAACAACAAGATGATCGGGATCAAGGCGAACGACTGGCTCACGTACCGGCACGCCTACATGTGCAAGAAGACCGTGGACGGCGGCTGCAACAAGACCTACAAGCGGGGCGACAAGACGGACAAGGCCATCGAGGAACTGGTCATCGCCAAGCTGGAGCGCGATGCGGCGAGCAAGGCCCAGGATGTACCGGACTGGGACAAGGCCGATGCCCTGGAGCGAGCCGTCAGGAGCCGCAACGAGCTGGAGCGGCGTTGGCACGACGACGAGGACACGGACATCGATGATGAGACGTTCTTCCGCAATCTCCCGGTCCTCGAACGTCGGATCAAGGAGCTTCGTGCGGACCAGCGGGCGCACGAAGCTCTGAAGGCGGAGGCCGAGGAGGCCAAGGAAGACGTCAGGAACTCGTGGGGGTCGAAGACGCTCATGCAGAAGCGCGAGGCGATCAAGAAGGTTCTGAGTGCCGTGATCGCAGTGCCGGGTGGCAAGGGCAACAAGACATTCGACCCTGAGCTTCTCAAGCCTGTGTGGCGGACTTCCGAATGAGCTGAAGTCCGAGGATCTCCCCCACGCTCCGCAGCTGGTCATCGGAGAGTGGGGGAGAGTCGCGTAGCTGCCGCTCGATCCACGCTCGTACTGCTGCTTTCTCGCGCTCAGTGCTGGCCTTGGCCGAAGTAGTACCCAGGCCCGGGCACTCTCCAACACGGGTGATCGCACCGGGGCGTCACTCGCCATGAACCAATCTGAGCGCCACTTCGAGCGCGCTGATAGTGCCGGTGACCCGCCATGGTTGAGCTATTTCGACGACGCGGAACTCCTGGGCGAGTTCTGCCACTGCTGAGGAGTTCCCTGACGTAGTCGGCGTAGATCGTCCTGCCCAGGATGCCGAATCGGCCTACGGTACGCCTCCGACCTCACTGCCCGCCCTGCTCACGGCTGGAGCGGCGCGGCGCCAGTCCAGCATGCCGGCATTACGCACTCAAACGACCACTACGAGGAAGTGGCACTAACCATTGAGTGGGTATGCAAATCTCACACATCCATCGTCGGCACTTTTCGGTCAAGCGCTTTAGCGTCTCTTTACCAGGATGTGCGGATTGAGGGAAGATCCATCCGCAGCCCCCGCGACGGGGGCATCACGGGAGGGGAATCACATGAAGGCATCCGGTAGGTCCATAGCTTTTGCTATTGCGGGTGGCTTCCTGGCTGCGGGCACCCTTGCCAGCCCGGCCACTGCGGACAGCGCCCAGGAGCCGACCGCTGGCGCGGTCACCGTCACTGCCCACACCAGGGGTGACGGCACCTCACGGCTGGCTCCACGGGGGGCATCCGGCCGAAGACCGTCCTCGAAATTGGTGGCGGAACTTGGAGCTACGGGAAGGACCTCACCACCGATTGCCAGTACTGCTACTCCAATTACTATCACCCCAAGGTGATGCATGGGTCGACTGTGGAGCTGGCCGGGGGGTCGAACAAGGCCGTGGTGGCCAAGGGCAAGTGGTCTTACGCCAATATGACCGCGGGCGCAGCGTACACGTGCAAGACCTACTACGCTAAGTACTAGTTCCGTCCGCTCCCGGCGGCCACCGCCGGGAGCGGATTTTCTCAGCGTGAGAAATTGCCACAGAGTAGGGTCATGAGAATCCCACAATTTACGCCTTGTCGCATCGCTCCTGTTGCGACAGTTCTCGTGGCAGGTGCGCTCCTCGGCGCTGTCGGCCCATTCGCGAGCAAATTCGACAACCCGGTCTGCCAGGCCGTAGGCGTCGTATTTTCTGTGGGATGGTCGTGGGCATGCTTCGCCTTCCTGGTCGGTTACTCCCGGCGGTCAAGAATCGAGGCATCATTGCTGGCGTCCTCGGCATTGGCAGTAGGCGTAGCCGTATATTACCTTTTCAAGTTTCTGAGCCCCGCGGTTCCGGCCGGGGGACACGTCATCTCTGGTGCGGGTGATGGCCTCTCCTCCAGGGCCGTGTTCTGGGGGGTAGCGGCTTTCGCCTTCGGTGCGCCCGTTGGACTCCTGGGGAGTATGGCCAGAACGCCCGGCATCGGCGGTCTAGGGTTCCGCCTGTTTGTCCCGTTGATCGCCTTCTTTGAGGCCTCCCAGCGGCTGGCAGCAGAGGTGGGCGACTCGCAGGGCCGAGTCGCCGAAATAGTGTGGGCTTCGGTTCGCGTGCTCTCGGCCGTGGCCGTCGTGCTTCTCGTGGGTCATACAGTGTGGAGCTGGTGGCATGGCCGGGGTGCGCGGCAGCCCGCCCCAGCGAAGCGCCTCTGAGGCCTCACCGGTACACAGGCCGGGCAGCCGGTCAACGGCGACGCCCGTCAGACCTCCGCCCACGCCAAACCAGTCAGGGCAGCGCTGCACATGCGGCCAGTGGTACATGGGTGTCAGCGCGGGCCGGAACCAAGCTGCGGTCCGGCCCGTCGCTTCGCAGTAGTCGTACTTCCCGCGAGTCGTTGACTCCCGGCGCTTCAGGCTCAGTCGGCGATCGGCAGGTACACCCGGTTACCCGCCTCGGCGAACTCCTTCGACTTCTGGAGCATCCCCTCAGCGATCTCCTCGGACGAGGCTCCCTCAGCCGCCACACCACCGAACCGCTCTGTGATGCTTTGGCTAATCTTCATGCTGCAGAACTTGGGACCGCACATCGAGCAGAAGTGAGCCGTCTTGGCCGGCTCTGCGGGCAGGGTCTCGTCGTGGAACTCCCGTGCCGTGTCCGGGTCGAGGGCCAGGTTGAACTGGTCCTCCCACCGGAACTCGAAACGGGCGTCGGACAACGCGTCGTCCCACTCCTGCGCACCGGGGTGCCCCTTGGCGAGGTCCGCCGCGTGAGCGGCGATCTTGTAGGTGATGACGCCGGTCTTGACGTCGTCGCGGTTCGGCAGGCCCAGGTGCTCCTTGGGCGTGACGTAGCACAGCATCGCCGTGCCCCACCAGGCGATCATCGCGGCGCCGATGCCGGAGGTGATGTGGTCGTACGCCGGTGCGACGTCCGTGGTCAGCGGGCCGAGCGTATAGAACGGAGCTTCATCGCAGATCTCCTGCTGAAGGTCGATGTTCTCCTTGATCTTGTGCATCGGGACGTGGCCCGGGCCCTCGATCATGGTCTGAACGTTGAAACGCTTCGCGATCCGGTTGAGTTCCCCGAGCGTGCGCAGCTCCGCGAACTGCGCCTCGTCGTTGGCGTCCGCGATCGAGCCGGGCCTGAGGCCGTCCCCCAGCGAGTACGTGACGTCGTAGGCGGCGAGGATCTCGCACAGCTCCTCGAAGTTCTCGTACAGGAACGACTCCTTGTGGTGCGCGAGGCACCAGGCGGCCATGATCGAGCCGCCGCGGGAGACGATGCCGGTCTTGCGGTTCGCCGTCAGCGGCACGTGCGGAAGGCGCACCCCCGCGTGGACCGTCATGTAGTCCACGCCCTGTTCGGCCTGCTCGATGACCGTGTCCTTGTAGATCTCCCAGGTCAGCTCCTCGGCCCGGCCGTCGACCTTCTCCAGCGCCTGGTAGAGCGGCACGGTGCCGATGGGCACGGGGGAGTTGCGCAGCACCCATTCACGCGTGGTGTGGATGTTGCGGCCCGTGGACAGGTCCATGACCGTGTCGGCGCCCCATCGGGTCGCCCAGGTCATCTTCTCGACCTCCTCCTCGATGGAGGACGTCACCGCCGAGTTGCCGATGTTGGCGTTGACCTTCACCAGGAACCGCTTGCCGATGATCATCGGCTCGATCTCCGGGTGATTGACGTTGGCCGGCAGCACGGCCCGGCCTGCGGCGATCTCGTCGCGAACCACCTCGGGCGAGACGTTCTCCCGGATGGCCACGTACTCCATCTCGGGTGTGATCTCGCCGCGTCGGGCGTACGCGAGCTGGGTGACCGCCTGGCCGTTCCTGCCGCGTCGCGGCTGGCGGGGCCGGCCGGGGAAGACCGCGTCCAGGTTGCGGAGACCGCCACGGGGCGAGGTGTGCTTGATGCCGTCGTCCTCGGGACGGACGGGGCGGCCCGCGTACTCCTCGGTGTCGCCGCGGGCGATGATCCAGTTTTCGCGCAGCGGCGACAGGCCCCTGCGGACGTCGGTGTCGACGAGTGGATCGGTGTAAGGGCCCGACGTGTCGTACAGCGTGACCGACTGGCCGTTGGTGAGGTGCACCTGACGAACCGGCACGCGCAGGTCGGGGCGGGTGCCCTCGATGTACGCCTTGTGCCAGCCGATGGACTTCCCGGCCTCCTCGGACGTCTCGTCCTGAACGGAGGCAGGCGTGCGTGCGTCCTTGTTGGTCATGAGACCTACTCCCTACGCCGGCATTACCCGGTAACAGGTTCGGCGGTCGACGCAGCCGTTTCCGTCCGGCGATGTTTCGTGTGAAACATCACTCGACTCCGACGATGTTTCATGTGAAACATCGCTGGGACGGAGGTCAGCGCCCTCTCAGCCCGGTGCTCCGAGCTCCCGCGTGTACAAAAGGTGCCCCCACGCTAGCGGCAATTCTGGCGCGGTGAACAGAGGGCCCCCCTCGTTCTTGCGATGATCGGGCGGTGACCACGACGCAGCGTCCCTCCTACCCATCGCCCGAGCCGCCCCGCGGATCCGGCGCCGGAAACGGCCATGGCCGTGGTGACGGCGCTGGTGAGGGCCATGATTTCGCCGCCGGCGCCGGACAGGGACCGGCCGGGCCACAGCGGCCGGGCAGACCACAGGGGCCGGGCATGACGCAGGACCCGGTCAGGGGTCGAGGGACGGGCAGGCCGCAGGCCCCGGCCCCGAGGCGGGGCCCCGAGTTCGAGTACGGGCAGGACGCGGGCTTCGGTTCCCCGAACAGCGGTGAGTACGGGCAAGGAGCCGGTCACGGCCCCGCCGCCGGGCACGGCCCGGGACCCTCCGGAGGCGGCGGTCACGGCCACGTCGGTGGCGGTGGACAGGGCCACGGGCACGGTCACGGCGGAGACGGTGGAGACGGCGGACAGGGCCACGGTCACGGCGGAGACGGCAGCCACGGGCACGGTCCCGGTGCGGGTGGCGGGCACGGGCACTCCCACAGTCACGGCCCGGCCACGCCGGTATCCCTGCATCTGCGCAAGGTCATCGCGGCGATCCTGATCCCGTTCGCTGCCGCCGTGCTGGTGGGTCTCGCCGTGCTGTGGCCGGGCGGCGCCCCGGCGCACGAACGCACCGGCGTCGGCTTCGACCGGCAGACGCAGGACGCCACCGTCACCAAGGTGGTCGAGGTGAGCTGCAAGGAAGCCGGCGCTTCGGGCGTTCCGCCCACCGGCGACACCTCCACCGCCGAGGGCTCCTCGGCGGTGCAGCAGGAGAAGGGCACCTGCAAGCGGGCGACGATCCGGGTCGACGGCGGCGACGACAAGGGCCGTACGTTCACCGAGATCGTCCAGCCGGACCAGTCCCGCCAGCTGCACGAGGGCCAGGAGGTCGTGGTCGCCTACGAGCCCTCGGCCCCGAAGGACCTGCAGTACTCGGTCACCGACATCAACCGCCGTCTGCCGTTGACCGTGCTCGCGGGCATCTTCGCCATCGCCGTGGTGGTCGTCGGGCGGATGCGGGGCGTCATGGCACTGGTCGCGCTGGCCATCAGCTTCATGGTGCTGAACTTCTTCATCCTGCCCGCGATCCTTCAGGGCTCCAACCCGCTGGTCGTGGCGGTGGTCGGCGCGAGCGCCATCATGCTCATCGCGCTGTACCTGTGTCACGGCCTGTCCGCCCGGACGTCAGTGGCGGTGCTCGGCACGCTCATCTCACTGCTGCTGATCGGCATCCTCGGCTCGGTGTTCATCGACTGGGCGGCCCTGACCGGCAATACCGACGACAACACCGGGCTGATCCACGGCCTCTACCCGACGATCGACATGAGCGGCCTGCTGCTGGCCGGCGTCATCATCGGCTCGCTCGGCGTGCTCGACGACGTCACGGTCACGCAGACCTCGGCGGTCTGGGAGCTGCACGAGGCCAACCCGTCGATGGGCTGGCGAGGGCTCTACCGCGCGGGCATCCGGATCGGCCGCGACCACATCGCCTCGGTCGTCAACACACTCGTCCTCGCCTACGCGGGTGCCGCACTGCCCCTGCTGCTGCTGTTCTCCATCGCGCAGTCCAGTGTGGGGACGGTCGCCAACAGCGAGCTGGTCGCGGAGGAGATCGTGCGTACGCTGGTCGGTTCGATCGGCCTGGTGGCCTCGGTGCCGGTCACCACCGCCCTGGCGGCGCTGGTGGTCTCGGCCGACCGTCCCGGCGCGGAGCCCGCCCCGGAGACCGCCGCGGTCCCGGCACGCGGAGGGAGGGGCCGGCGCCGCAAGCGCTGACGCCCGCGAGTTCAGGACGCCCCGCCACGCGGCGGAAAGCCGAACCGAGGAAGGCCGAACCGAGGGCGATCGCAGGAAGAAGCGTTCCTGCTCAGCTCGGCGGCACCCGGTGAAGCGTTACTCCACCGTGCCGCCGGTCCATGTCTCAGCCGGCGCCCTGCTCGGCGAGGATGCGGTCCAGGGCCTCGTCGAGGTGCGCGTCGAAGTCGGCGAGCGAGCCCTCCTGGCCCAGCGGCACCAGCTTGTCCGTACGGTCGAGGAAAGCGACGAGCGGTGCCGTCGAAGACCGGAACAACGCCTGGTCGCTGCCCACCTGAAGCCGGATCAACACCTCGCCCAACGCGTCGGGTTCGACGGGCGTGACACGCACATCGCCCTCCCCGCACGGCCGGCCGACCCCATCGATCAGCAACTCCCGCCCGAAAGCCCACGTCACCGGGGCGTCACCGGGCAAGTGGAACGTCAGCCGTACGGCATAGGGATCACTGGACTCATAGCGCAGCTCCACCGGAATGCGGAAGGAGAGCTCCTCGGACACGAGAAAGCTCATCATGACCTCTGCTTGTACGGACTCGCGCATCGATAACCCCGTCAATCGCCGTTACTGGCCGGGAACGAACCTCTGATACTTGGTGAATCTTGCTGAACGTACACACCAGATCACAAGGAGTGAGTTTTCACATACTGATAGAGAGCGCGAGCGAGCCGAGCAGGCGCCCGATCTCGACCTGCAACTGACGGGCCGCGGGCAGCAGCCGCTCGGCCTGGTGTGCGGGGAGTGAAATGGCCATCGTCGCGGCCGCGCTCCCGAGGGTGAGGGGAAGCGCGGCGCAGACCGTGCCCAAGGCGTACTCCTGGCGCTCGGTCACCGGCTCCAACCGCCGGATCCGCTCCAGGCGTCTCAGCAGGCTGTGGTCGTCGCGCACCGTGTAGGGCGTGAGCGGCTGCACCGGATAGCGGTCGAGGTGGTCGCGGCGGGCGTCCTCGTCCAGCTGGGACAGCAGGCATTGTCCGACGGCGTGCGCGTGCCCCGTCTCCCGGAAGTCGGCCCACTCCTCGACAGCCGGGTTGACCGGGGTGTCGGAGACACACATGACCTCGATCTCACCCTCGCGGTAGACCGCGTAGTACACGGGCACGCCCAGGGCGTCCCGGCAGTGCGCGAGCGCGTCGGCGATCGTGCTGCGACGTTTCTGCCGCGCCCCGCTGCTGCCCAGCCGCTCGGCCGCCGCACCGAGGAAGAACAGGCCCTTGTCCCGGCGCAGATAACCCTCGTGCACGAGGGTGCGCAGCAGGTGGTACGTCGTGGGCAGCGCCAGCCCGGTCTCACGGGCCAGTTGCTTGGCCGGGGCACCGTATTCGTGCGCTGCGACGGTCTCCAGCAGGCGCATGGCGCGCTGGACCGATCCGATGAGGGTCGGCGGAGGGGGTGGCGCCGGGGGTGGCGGTGGCCCGGAGGGCGTGGCCGAGCGGGGTTGCGCGGGGACGGTGCGGAGGTGAACGGGTGCGGTGTCAGCCGGGACCAAGGGACTCTCCCGAAACGCGAGGGGGCACACCGTGCGGGGGGACACGGGTGGGGGTGAATGCCGCTCGCGGGGAGGTCCCCGCGTCGAGTTCCGGACTCTATTCGCCTGCCACCGCGTGCAGACCGCCCCGCCGGGAAACTTCCCTCGCCCGAGGGAACCGGTGATGGCCGGAGTAACCCTGCTACCCCCACCGGTTTCCCACGGGTCTCACCAGTCGCTGCGCGACGTGGAGCTCGATGTGAACTTGCGTACGACGTAGATCAGTCCGCCGACCAGTGCCACGAAGACCAGCACCTTGAAGAGCAGTCCGATGACGAAGCCGACCACGCTGGCGATCAGCCCGCCGAACACGACCAGGGCGATGACCGGCACCGCGATCCACTTCACCCACCACGGCAGTCCCGTGAAGATCTCTCGCATCGCCCTCGTCCTTACCTCTCCGCCCGTCCGAGTGCCGGGTCCTGTCGGTCCTGCCGGATCTCTGATGTCCTGCACTCGATGCTAGGTCCGGGAGGGTGCCGGACGGAGGCTCCGCATCCCTTGTCCTCCCCTGACCGGACCCCTAGGGAACCCCGAGACGCTTCGTCACCCCTCGGGCGGAGAGAAGACCACCATCACCCGCAGGTCCTCGGTGATGTGGTGGAACTTGTGGGCGACACCCGCCGGCACGTAGACCACGCTGCCACGCGCCACCTGGGTCGTCTCCAGGCCGACGGTGATCGAGGCACGGCCGCTCACAACGAAGTAGACCTCGTCCTGATGGTGCGGCTTCTGTGGATCCTGCTCGCCCGCGTCGAGGGCGTACAGGCCGACCGACATGTTCCGCTCCCGCAGAAACTGCAGGTAGGCGCCGTCGTGGGCGGCGCGCTCCGCCTCCAGTTCATCCAGCCGGAATGCCTTCATCGCCTTGTCCGCCCCTGCCTCTTGTGCCCGTGTCCGATCAGGTCTGCCACGATCAGACACATGAAGAATTTCCTAGTCAAGACGATCGCCAACGCGGGCGCCCTGGCGGTCGCCGTGTGGCTGCTCGACAAGATCACCCTGACCGGTGACAGCACCGGCAAGGAGTTCGCCACCCTGATCATCGTGGCGCTGCTCTTCGGCCTGGTGAACTTCCTGGTCAAGCCGGTGGTCAAGCTCCTCAGCCTGCCGCTGCTGATACTGACCCTCGGCCTGTTCACGCTGGTCGTCAACGCGTTGATGCTGCTGCTCACCTCTTGGCTGGCGGACAAGCTCGACCTGAGCTTTCACGTGGAGGGCTTCTGGACGGCCGTCGTCGGAGGCCTGATCATCTCGGTCGTCTCCTGGGCGTTGCACGTCATCCTGCCCGACGGGGACTGAGCGGACATGACGTACCGGGTCTGCTTCGTCTGCACGGGCAACATCTGCCGCTCGCCGATGGCCGAGATCGTCTTCCGCGCGCGGGTGGCGGAGGCCGGTCTCGACGAGCTGGTGGAGGTCGACAGCGGCGGCACGGGCGGCTGGCACGAGGGCGACGGCGCCGACCCGCGCACCGTGGCCGTCCTGGAGAACAACAAATACCCGGGCAGCCACACGGCCCGGCAGTTCCAGTCGTCCTGGTTCTCCCGCCTCGACCTCGTGATCGCCCTCGACTCCGGCCATCTCGGGGCCCTGCGCCGCCTCGCGCCCACGGAGCAGGACGCCGGAAAGGTGCGGCTGCTCCGCTCGTACGATCCCGCCGCCGGCGACGACCTCGACGTACCGGACCCCTACTACGGGGGAATGGACGGCTTCGAGGAGTGCCTTGAGATGGTGGAGGCGGCGAGCACCGGTCTGCTCGCCGCAGTGCGCGAGGACGTGGAGGGACACGCGGCATGAGTGATTCCGCGACGGGTGACGCGGGCGGAACGACGGGTGACTCGGCCCGGGCGACGGCCGACGCGGACCGGGTGAAGGCTGCCGCGGGTGGCGGGGCGGAGGCCTCAGGTGCGGTGACGGGTGCTGCGGGCCGGTCGATCGCGGGCGTCGGCGAGGGCACGCGCGCCGTGCGGGCCGGGCTGCCCGAGCCGGTCAAGCACGAGCCCACCCTGCCGGGCCCCGTGTTCGCCGCTCACTTCCATCTCCCCGGCGACCCGACCGGCCCCTACACGTACGGGCGGGACGAGAACCCGACCTGGACGCTGCTGGAGCGCGCCATCGGCGAGCTGGAGGCGCCGGGCGGGGGCGACGCCGAGACGCTCGTCTTCGCCTCGGGCATGGCGGCGATCTCGGCGGTGCTCTTCTCCCAGCTGCGCACCGGCGACGTGTGCGTCCTGCCGGACGACGGCTACCAGGCGCTGCCGCTGGTCCGCGCCCAGCTGGAGGCGTACGGCATCGAGGTGCGCACGGCGCCGACCGGCGGGGACGCCCAGCTCGACGTTCTCGACGGGGCGAGGCTGTTGTGGATCGAGTCCCCGTCGAATCCCGGGCTCGACGTGTGCGACATCAGACGGCTCGCCGAGGCGGCGCACGCGCGTGGTGCCCTGGTGGCCGTCGACAACACCCTGGCGACACCGCTCGGCCAGCGCCCGCTGGAACTTGGCGCCGATTTCGCGGTGGCCAGCGGCACCAAGCAGCTCACCGGCCACGGCGATGTCCTCCTGGGCTACGTGGTCGGCCGGGACGCCGAGGCCATGGCAGCCGTGCGCCGCTGGCGCAAGATCGTCGGTGCGATTCCCGGGCCCATGGAGGCCTGGCTCGCGCACCGTTCGCTCGCGACGCTCCAGATGCGCGTCGACCGGCAGTGCGCGACGGCCCTGGCGGTCGCGAAGGAGCTGCGTGAGCGGCCCGAGGTCGCTGGGCTGCGCTACCCGGGTCTGCCCGACGACGCCTCCCACGGGATCGCCGCGCGGCAGATGCGGCGCTTCGGGTGTGTCGTGTCCTTCACGCTGCCCACGCGCGCGCGTGCCGACCGCTTCCTCGACGCCCTGCGCCTCGTGGACGACGCGACGAGCTTCGGCGGGGTGCGGTCCACGGCCGAACGGCGTGGCCGCTGGGGCGGGGACGCCGTGCCGGAGGGCTTCGTCCGCCTGTCGGTGGGCGCCGAGGACCCTGAGGACCTGGTGGCGGACGTGCTGCGTGCGCTGGACGCGTCAGCCGCCTGATCACCCCCGCGGACGGTCCGAGCCTCCCCCCTCGTGGCTCGGACCGTCCTCCGGTTCCGCGCGCAAGAACCGCGCGACCAAGGCTAGTTGACTCTCTGTCAGTGTCCAATCACAGTAGCGACAGAGACCTATCGACTTATTTATAGTTGGGCATGGCCGGCGACCTGGGGGCAGTGGCCGAAGAGGGGAGTGTGCACGGTGGATCTGGCCTTGCTGCGGACCTTCGTGACCGTGCACCGGGCCGGTTCCTTCACTCGCGCCGCCGCTCTGCTCGGACTTTCCCAGCCCGCTGTCACCTCGCAGATAAGGACGCTGGAACGGCAGCTGGGCCGCCCCTTGTTCCTTCGGCAGGCCCGCGGCGTGACCCCGACGAGCATCGGCGACGAACTCGCCCACAAGGCCGCCCCCCATCTCGACGCCCTGGTGGAGATCACCGAGACCGGCCTCGACGACGACTCCTCCTTACGGACGCTGCACCTCGCAGGTCCGCCGGAGTTCACCGCCGAACGAGCCCTGCCCGCCCTCACGGAGCTGACCCGCGAGGACGGGCAGGGCTTCGCCTTGCGCGCCTCCTTCGGAACAGCCGAGGAAACACTGGAAGGGCTGTCCGCCGGGCATCATGATCTGGCCATCAGCACGGCCCAGCCCCGCGGCCCCCTGCTCACGGCGACTGCGCTCTGCGACGAGGAGCACGTCCTGATCGCCGCCCCGCGCTGGTCGGAGCAGATCGGCACCGCTCAGCCGGACAACGAGCCGGAACCGGCCCTCGAGAAGGTGCCGGTGGTGGAGGTGCACGAGTCGCTGCCGTTCGTCTCCCGCTACTGGGCCTCCGTCTTCGACTCGCAGCCGGCCGCCCCGGGCACGGTGATCGTTCCGGACCTGCGTGCGGTCCTGGCCTGCGCGGTCGCGGGCGCCGGCCTGGCGGTACTGCCCCGCTATCTGTGCGCGGCGGCACTGGAGCGGGGAGACGTCGTCGCCCTGCACGAGCCGCCGGTGCCGCCGCTGCGCACGTATTTCCTGGTGGTCCGGACCGGAACACTCGCGATGCCTCACATCGCGCGAGCTCACGACTGGTTGCTGCGTTCTTCCGCCGACTGGTGCTGAGGCGCCCGGGGTCGCGTGCCGGGTTGCCTGAGGTCGATCGCGGGCGCTCAGGGAACCTGTCTCACTCTGTGAGCTCGCCCGGTGACATTTCGCGATGTTTCACGTGGAACCAGCCGGGCCACATTTCACTCATGACCGTCCGACCCGTGGTCAAGCGCACCGCCCGCGCCGTTCTGCTGGACGGGACCGACCTGATCCTGATCAAGCGCACCAAGCCGGGTGTGGATCCCTACTGGCTCACGCCCGGCGGCGGGGTCGAGCCCAGCGACCCGACCGTCGTCGACGCCTTGCACCGCGAGGTGTACGAGGAACTCGGGGCGAAGATCACCGATGTGGTGCCCTGCTTCGTGGACACCATGGAGCACATCGGGGAGGACAGTGGCGCGACCGGTGTGAAGGTGCAGCACTTCTTCGTCTGCCGCCTGGAGTCCATGGACCCTTCCCTGCGCCACGGCCCCGAAGTGGACGAGCCGGTCGGCGAGTACGAGATCGTGCGCGTGCCCTTCACCCGGGTCGGGATCGCCTCGGTCCATCTCGTGCCGCTGTCACTGCGGCACTACCTGGACGGCAACATCGAGGGCGTGCTCGCCATGCACGCGCCCGACCTGGGCTGAGCCGCCCGGTCAGCCTCCTGCGGCGACCAGTTCCTCGACGGAGTCGTGGCGTATGCGCTCCGACGGGACGCCGACGTCCCTCAGGACGTGCACACCGCTGCGGATCATCCCGGGCGGGCCCGACAGGTAGGCGTCGAACTCGTCCCACGGCCCGTAGGTGCGGATGGCGTCCGGCAGCTGCAGGTGCGCCTGCTGGTCGATGATCGCGCGGACCGAGAGCCACGGGTGGGTCTGCTGGAGGCGGAGCATGGTGTCGATGTCGTACAGGTCGTGGTCGGTGCGGGCACCGTAGAAGACCTCGACCGACCGGCGGTCCCCGTGCTCGGCGACGTCCTCGACCAGGGCCTTGATGGGCGCGATACCCGTCCCGCCGCCCAGGCAGAGCAGGCCGCTGTCGGTGGTGTGGTCGACGGTCATGGACCCCGCGGGCGGCCCCAGCCGGATGATGTCGCCGGGGCGGGCGCGATGCACCAGGGCGTTGGAGACCCAGCCGGCCGGGACGGCCTTGACGTGGAACGAGAGCAGACCGTCGGACCGCGGCGCCGAGGCGAAGGAGTAGTGCCGCCAGATCCGGGGCCACCAGGGCGTCTCCACGCTCGTGTACTGACCGGCGAGGAACGGATAGGGCTGGTCAGGGCGGACGGTGACGACCGCTACGTCCGGCGTTCTCAGGTCGTGGGTGACGATCTCGGCGTACCACCAGGCCGGTGCACGCAGTTCGTCCGCGGCCGCTGCGTCGATCATGACCTGGGAGATCGTGGTGTAGGTCCGGACCCAGGCCGCTTCCGTCTCCGCGTTCCACACGCCGGCCGCGTACTTGCTCAGCGCGCCGATGAGGCACTCGCCGACGGCCGGGTAGTGCTCGGGCCGCGTCCCGTACTTGCGGTGGCCCCTGCCGAGATTCTGCAGGTAGTCGACGAGTACGTCCCTGTTGTCGATGTGCTCGGCGGCCGTGAGCAGCGCTCTGAGCAGTCGGTCCCGCTGGGTGTCCATCGCGGCTGGGAACAGCGCGCGCAGGTCGGGGTGGCGCACGAAGAGCAGGGCGTAGAAGTACGACGTGACCTTGTCGGCGACCGGCGTGACCTCGGCCATGGTGCGGCGGATGAGGACAGCGTCCGGGGAGCCCGTTCCGGCCGGTCCGGTGACGGCCTCTGCCGACGGTTGTACCGGGGCTTGCTCCTGGGAGGGCGCCGGCTGTCCGGCGGCATTCCGGGGCGGGGCCACGGTGGACGTGAAGGGCGTCGGCGTGAGCGTCGTCGGTGCGGGGCCCGGCGACGGGGCAGCAGTGGGATCTGCGGCCGGGGGCTCAGTGTGTGGTGCGGGCGGAGTGGCGGGGTGGGGTACCGCTTCGGGGGTTTCGCGCGTTTGGTCGGGCCCACCGGTGCTCGGGGTCTTGCGGGGTGTGAACCAGTCGCCCCCGCCGCCGGAAGTGCCGTTGTCGGCCGACGTGGTGGTCGGAGCGTCCATGGTGTGCCTCGCCTCGAGCATCTTTCGGTCGGTCTGCGCACTTCCGTAGTCGGAATGTGCCTGCTTCCCCCGTGGACGGTCTGCGTTCCCATCCTTGCCTCGGCCAATGCGGGCCACATTCAACCCGTAATCCGGCTCCGTACGGACAAGTAAGGCGAGAGTGTGACATTGGCCGCAGTGACTCTCATCGAGCTTCCCACCCGCGTGGTCGCTTCTGGCGTATACCCGGAAACACGGGTCTTCGATCTCTCCGTCCCGTTAGGCTGCATTGCCCTGTACCGCCCCGAACAGGACGAGGCGTCCCGTCCCGGATGCGAACCGGACTCGACCCTACCGGCCACCGCCGTGCACACAAGTCCCCCCTTCTGTCGTCACGAATGCGGGCACGACGCGAATCGCCAAGCCCGTCAACGGGGAGGTGGTAAGGCCGTGTTCAGCGCCTCGATCGAACGTCTGACCTTCTTACCTGTTTCACGTGAAACATCCGGCGTCGGTCTGTGGTCTGTGCGAGCGGTGACAACTGGCCAAAAGCTCGTACGTCTCCGCTGAAACAGGTGGACGTCAGGGGCTCTTGTCGGACAGCCTGACCTGCGTGCCGACTCCTTCCCTTGCCTCACTGCCCATCCGACGTCTGACACTGCGCGATCACGCCGCCTGCGCCGACTTGTCCGAGGACCGGGGGTGGCCACGGGAGGAGCACAAGTGGAGCTTCCTGCTCGCGGCTGGGAAGGGTTACGGCATCGACGACCCCGAAGGCGGCCTGGTGAGCGCCTGTGTCGTCACCGAGTACGGACCGCAGGACCCTGCCCTCGCCGCGATCGGCATGGTGCTGGTCGCCCAACGGCATGCTCGGCAGGGCGTCGGACGCCGGCTGATGCGTCATGTCGTCTCGGCCATGGGCACCACGCCCCTCACGCTGCACGCGACGCCCTACGGCCGGCCCCTCTACGAGGAACTCGGCTTCAAGGTCACCGGACAGGCCGAAATGGTCCGCGGCCACTTCACTCCCGGCGGGCCTGAGCCGAAGGTCACCACCCGCACTGCGACCGCCGAGGACCTCACGGCCATCCTCCGTCTCGACGAGCAGGTTTTCGGGAGCGACCGCACGCACATCGTCACCCGACTGCCGGCCTTCGCCGACCAGTTGCGTGTGGCCGAGGAGGACGGACGGATCATCGGGTACGCGGCCTCCTGGCCCAACATGGACACCCACGTCGTCGGGCCGCTCATCGCACGCGACACCTCGGTGGCCCAGGCACTCATCACCTCCCTTGCCACCCACACCAACCGTCCTCTGCGCACCGACATCGACGTGCGGCACGAAGAGCTCCTGGCGTGGGTGAAGGAGCGCGGTCTGCAGTCCATCGCCTTCAACGCGGTGATGACGTACGGGATCACGGAGCTGCCCGGGGACTGGAGCCGGCGGTTCGCGCCGGTCACGGTCGCGGCGGGCTGACCGACCTCGATACGACGACGCCGGCCCCAGGAAACAAGGGGCCGGCGTCGTTTCGCTGGAGGGGCCGGTCAGGCGAGTGCCTCCACGGCGGTCGTGGCGATGCCGTGATCCTGTTCGGGGGCGCCGCCGCCGACGCCGATCGCGCCGATCAGGCGACCGTCGCGGTGCACCGGCACGCCGCCGGCGATGAACAGCAGCGGCCGGTCGAGCGCGGTCGGCAGCGTGTGGAAGAGACCTCCGGGCTGCACCGCGTCCACCAGGTCGGCGGTGGGCGCGTTCAACTGGAGGGCCGTGTAGGCCTTGCGGGTGCTGGTCTCGCCGGAGATCAGGACGGCACGGTCGTCACGCCGGAAAGCCAGCAGATGGCCGCCCGCGTCAAGGACGGTGACGCTGACGGTGACGCCCGCCGACTCGGCGGCACGATGGGCGGCGGCCACGAGTGCGTCGGCGTCCTGGGTGGTGAGCGGGGCGACTGCGGTGGTGGTGCTCATGAAGAGGGTTCTCCTCGAAGACTGACGGTCGTTCCGGGCCGTGAGGCCGGTGGGGGGCCGGTTGCTCAGTGGTGGACGGCAGCGCGCTGTTCGGCTGGGGCGGAGCCCGTGACGACGGTGCTGGGGCCGCCGGCCCGGCGCTCCAGGGCGGCCGAGACGAAGGCCAGGACCAGGGCACCGGCGGCCAGAGCGGCACCGACCCAGTTGGGGGCGGTGTAGCCGAGGCCCGCCGCGATCACCAGGCCGCCCAGCCAGGCGGAGAGCGCGTTGCCGAGGTTGAAGGCGCCGATGTTCACGGCGGAGGCCAGGGTCGGGGCACCGTGTGCCTGGTCCAGAACGCGCTTCTGCAGCGGCGGCACGGTGGCGAAGCCCAGGGCGCCGATCAGCGCGACCGTGATCGCCGAGAGCAGCTTGTCGTGGGCGGTGAAGGTGAATAGGGCGAGGACGACGGCCAGGGCACCCAGCGAGACGTACAGCATGGGCATCAGGGCGCGGTCGGCGAACCTGCCGCCGACGAGGTTGCCGCCGACCATGCCCAGGCCGAAGAGGACCAGCAGCCAGGTGACGGAGCCGTCGGCGAAGCCCGCGACGTGGGTCATCATCGGCGCGATGTAAGTGATGGCCGCGAAGACACCGCCGAAGCCCAGGACGGTCATGGCCATCGCGAGCAGGACCTGCACGTTCTTGAAGGCGGCCAGCTCGTGCCGCAGCCGTACGCCCTCAGCCTTCGGCATGTCGGGGACGAGCCGGGCGATGCCGGCCAGGCCGATGACGCCGAGGGCGGCGACGACGCCGAAGGTCACCCGCCAGCCGACGGACTGTCCGACGAGCGTGCCGAGCGGGACGCCGACGACGTTGGCGACGGTCAGACCGGTGAACATCATCGCGATGGCTCCGGCCTTCTTGTCCGGGGCGACCAGGTCCGCCGCGACGACCGAACCGATGCCGAAGAAGGCGCCGTGGGCCAGTGAGGCGATGATCCGGCCGGTCAGCATGACGGAGAAGGCGGGGGCGAGCGCCGAGAGCAGGTTGCCCGCGATGAACAACCCCATCAGCAGCATCAGCATCCGCTTGCGGGAGATCCTGGTGCCGAGCACGGTCATCAGCGGGGCGCCGAACATGACGCCGAGCGCATAGCCGGTCACCAGGTAGCCGGCCGTGGGGATGGAGACCCCGTAGTCACCCGCGACCTCGGGCAGCAGGCCCATGATCACGAATTCCGTCGTTCCGATCCCGAAGGCCCCGATCGCGAGGGCCAGAAGCGCGAGAGGCATGGAGGGGTACCTTCCCAAATAATTGCAGGAGCGCTTTACGTGCGCCAACAATAGTTGCAGACGCGGGTTATATGCAACCGCCGTCAATTGCGAAGCTGCTCTATCCTGGGTGTCAGCCGCTCCGGGACGGAGGAAACGCCAATGACAGCGACGGACCCCGCGCTCACCGCTCTCGCCCAGAGCTGGTGCGCCCTCTCCCTGCTGCACGGGAGGATCGAGGCCCACATCGAGCGCGCTCTGCAGGCCGCTCACGACCTCAGCGCGCGCGAGTACTCCCTGCTGGACGTGCTCAGCCGACAGCACGACGGGGACGGGGGACATCTGCAGATGAAGCAGGTCGCCGACGCCGTCGTCCTCAGTCAGAGCGCCACCACACGCCTGGTCACCCGACTGGAAGACCGGGGGCTCCTGGAGCGCTACCTGTGCCCCACCGACCGCCGGGGCATCTACACGAACGTCACCGCGGCGGGCCTCGAGTTGCTGGAAGCCGCGCGCCCGACCAATGACGCCGCCCTGCGCGAGGCCCTCGACGAAGCAGCGAGGAACCCGGAGCTGGCACCACTGGTCCGAGTCGTGGAGACGCTGAAGGCTCCAGTGCCCGCATAGAGGCACTCGATCCCATCGGAGAGACGGAACGCGCGCACCGCTGCTGCGTAAGGTACGCCCATGGGAGATCTTGAAATACGTGCTGCCGTAGCCGACGACGTCCCCGCGATCGTCGCCATGCTCGCGGATGACCCTTTGGGTGCCCAGCGCGAGTCACCGGACGACCTCACCCCATACCTGACCGCTCTGGAGCGGCTCAGCGCCGACCCGAACCAGCGCCTGGTCGTGGCGGCCCGGGAGGGCAAGGTCGTCGGCACGCTCCAGCTCACGATCATTCCCGGTCTTTCCCGGCGCGGCGCCACCAGGTCGATCATCGAAGGCGTGCGCATCCATGCGGACGAGCGCGGCAGCGGCCTGGGAACCCGGCTCATCGAGTGGGCGATCGAGGAGTCCCGGAACCTGGAGTGCCGACTGGTCCAGCTGACCTCCGACAAGACCCGCACCGATGCCCACCGCTTCTACGAGCGGCTGGGGTTCACGGCTTCCCACACGGGCTTCAAGCTCCCGTTGTGACCATGTGGGTGGGCGCCCTGTTTCACGTGAAACAGGGCGCCCACCCACATGGTCGTCTAACCGAGAACCCGCCCCCCGGCGCGAGCGACGCCCCCCCGGAC
>NZ_JBEZOK010000025.1:0-140630 GCF_040706515.1 Streptomyces sp. NPDC047880
ACCGTCGGTGTGTGCGAAGCCTCCGTCGTCGGTCACCCACGTGCGGATGTCGAAGCCTCCACGGAGGGGCCCGGCACCGCCGCGTTTCACAGGTCCAGGTCGACGTAGACGGCCGCGTGGTCCGAGGCGCGGTTCCACTTCGAGGTGACGGTGTCGAAGGACTTGACGGTGGACGGGGCCCAGACGCCGCGCCGTTCCACCTCCACGTGCTGCACCTGCTCCCACAGCGGCGGCGGCAGCAGCACGTAGTCGAGCTTCTGGCTCTCGGAGGTGCCCGTGCCGTGGGTGCCCGGGGCGCCCCGGTAGGACGGGTGACTCATCACGTCCCGCAGGCCCGTCCCCAGCAGGGCCCCGATCGCCTCGCTGGACGGCTCGTCGTTGAGATCGCCGGCGACCACGACGTGGGGGGAGCGCTCCAGGGCGGCCTGGTAGATCGACGCCACCCGCTTGGCTTGCGCGATGCGCAGCTCCGGGTCGTCGCCGCTCTGGCTCTTGAGGTGGTTGCCCAGCAGCCACAGCGGAGTACCGCCGATCTGGATCTCGTACTCGGGGCAGTCCCGGCTGAACAGGTACGCGCCCGGGCGGTCCGGGTCCGTGTCGAACACGTGCGAGCGCAGGGACGTGACGGGGTGGCGGCTGAGGATCCCCACGTCGATGCCGCGCAGGTCGTTGCCGTCGATCACCATGTCGTACGGGTACGGCGTCTTCTTCAGGTCGGCGCCCAGCACCTGCTCGTTGAAGCGGCGCAGGGTCGTGCGGTCCTCCACCTCCACCGTGAGCAGGATGTCCGCGTCGACCTCGGCGACCACGCGGCCCGTGTTGTGCACGACTTCCCAGTCGAGGTCGTCACGGACCAGCTCCACCCAGCCCGTCCACCCCGAGCGGCCCTTGGCCATGATCTCGAAGGTGACGTGTCCGCCGCCGCCCTTCGTCTTGAACAGCGTGCCCTGGCCGCGCGTCTCGTTGACGAAGAACGGCCTGTCGCCGCGTGAGTCGTGCACCCGGTACTTCTTCAGGAGTTCGGCGGCGCGGGCCCTGGTGTCGTCGTCGTAGGTCTCCTTCTCCAGGAGGGAGACCAGTTCGGCGTAGTCGTCGAGGATCTCGCGGCGCTGCTTGTCGCCCGGCAGGCGGAAGACCTTGGGGCGGCGGAAGAGGTTCTCCGTGTTGAAGGTGGCGATCCGGATCGTCATGGCGCGCTCCCTCGGGCGGCGCAGGAGTTCCGCGCGACGGGTGGGCGGGCGCCGCCGGGGAGACCGCTCACCGGCACTTTCCATTGTCCGAGCGGGTGTGAAGCGTGTCGAACGGTGGGGCGGTTGAGGTCTCTGGGGTGACTTGTGGGCGGGGCTGGGGTGCCATGTAGGAGAGAGGGGGGCGGTGAGGCTTCTGCGGTCCTTCTTCGGGGCGCCCGCAGTCTTGCCGGGTGGCGGTGAGGCCTCCGCTGTTCCCGGGGCGCGGCGGATTGGCCCTGAAGTGCCGGGGGTGATTGGTCCTGTTCCGGCGGGCGGGGCGGCGCCAGGGTGGCGGCATGAGCTTCGCGTTCCTGCTGACCACCCTTGTCGTCGTCGCCACGCCGGGCACCGGCGTCGTCTACACCCTCGCCGCCGCGCTCTCCCGGGGGAGCCGCGCCGGCGTCGTCGCTGCCGTCGGCTGCACGCTCGGGATCGTCCCGCACCTGCTGGCCACGGTCACCGGCGCCGCCGCGCTGCTGCACGCCGGCGCGACCGCGTTCCAGGTGCTCAAGTACGCGGGTGTCGCCTACCTGCTGTACATGGCGTGGGCGACGGCACGGGACAAGAAGGCGCTCGTGGTGGAGGAGGGCGGGGCCGCCCAGGAGGTGTCGGCGCGGCGGGTGATCGTGCGCGGCGTGCTGGTCAACATCCTCAACCCGAAGCTGACGATCTTCTTCTTCGCGTTCCTGCCGCAGTTCGTGAACCCCGGGGAGCCGCACGCGGTGCTGCGGATGGCGGCGCTCGGCGGGGTGTTCATGCTGGCGACCTTCGCCGTGTTCGCCGCCTACGGGGTGCTGGCCGCGTCCGTGCGCCGGCACGTCGTGGGCCGCCCGCGGGTGACGGCCTGGCTGCGGCGGGGCTTCGCGGGATCGTTCGTGGCACTGGGGGCGAAGCTGGCGTACACGGCGCGGTAGCCGCAGTCGAGCGGGACGGGCGGGTAGCCGCGGTCGGCCTGGACGGGCGGCAGGACCTTCTGCGGGGAGCTGACCAGCCGGGCTGACAAGTATGGACTGACAGATATTGAAATCTGTCAGCTGTCATGGCATGGTGGAGGGCATGACGATGCTTACCCGCCCCCTCGGAAACACCGGCCCCCAGGTGTCCGCCCTCGGCCTCGGCTGCATGGGTATGTCCGCCCTGTACGGCGAGGCGGACCGGACCGAGTCCATCGCGACGATCCACGCGGCGCTCGAAGCGGGAGTCACCCTGCTCGACACCGGCGACTTCTACGCCATGGGTCACAACGAGATGCTGATCGGCGAGGCCCTGCGCAGCGCTCCCGCGGCCCGGCGCGAACAGGCCCTGGTCAGCGTGAAGTTCGGCGCCCTGCGTGGCCCGGACGGCAGCTGGCTCGGCTACGACGGCCGGCCCGCCGCAGTGAAGAGCTTCGCCGCGTACTCCCTCCAGCGGCTCGGCGTCGACCACATCGACGTCTACCGCATCGCCCGCCTCGACCCGGACGTGCCGATCGAGGAGACGGTCGGCGCGACAGCGGAACTCGTCGAGAAGGGCTACGTCCGGCACATAGGCCTCAGCGAGGTCGGCGCCGGGACGATCCGGCGGGCGGCGGCCACCGCACCCGTGGCCGACCTCCAGATCGAGTACAGCCTCATATCCCGCGGCATCGAGGACGAGATCCTGCCCACCACCCGCGAGCTCGGCATCGGCATCACGGCGTACGGCGTGCTCTCCCGGGGCCTGATCTCCGGCCACTTCACCGTGGACCGGCAGCTCGGCGCGGGCGACTTCCGGGCGATGTCGCCGCGCTTCCAGGGTGACAACCTCCGGCACAACCTGAATCTCGTGGAGGCCCTGCGGAAGATCGCCGAGCAGAAGGGCGTCAGCGTCGCGCAGATCGCGATCGCCTGGGTGCTCTCCCGCGGTGAGGACATCGTGCCCCTGGTCGGCGCCCGCCGCCGCGACCGGCTCACGGAGGCGCTGGGCGCGCTGGACGTCACGCTGGAGCCGGCCGACCTGGCCGCGATCGAGGCCGCGATACCGGCCGGTGCCGCCGCCGGCGAGCGCTACCCGGCGGCCCAGATGGCGCACCTCGAGAGCTGAACCGGGCTTTGGGTACGGTCGGGGGCATGGCACCGACCAGCGAGACCCTGACCGCCGAGCGCATCCTGGAAGCGACCGAGGAGGTGCTGCGGCGCCACGGCCCGGCCAAGGCCACCGTCGTGGACGTGGCGCGCGCTCTCGGCGTCAGCCACGGCAGTGTGTACCGCCACTTCCGGACGAAGGCGGCGCTGCGCGAGGCGGTCACCAAGCGCTGGCTGGACCGCACGTCCGGGCAGCTGTCCGGGATCGTCGCCGCGGACAGCGTCCCGGAGGACCGGCTGCGGGACTGGCTCGCCGCGCTGTTCGCCGCCAAGCGCCGCAAGGCGGGAGAGGACCCGGAGCTGTTCGCCACGTACACGGTCCTCACCGATGAGAACGGCACGGCGGTGAGCGAGCACATCACCGACCTGGAGGCGCAACTGACCCGCATCATCCAGGCCGGCGTCGAGACCGGCGACTTCACCGCCGGCGACCCGGAGGCCTCCGCCCGCGCGGTCTTCCAGGCCACCGGCCGCTTCCACGACCCCTGTTATGCCAGGGAGTGGGAGGAGCCGGGCACCGAGGCCGACTTCGCGGCGGTGGTCGACCTGCTGGTGCAGGGGCTGCGGCGAGCGCCCTAGGCCGGCGGCGCTCCTCACGTCGCCGTGGCGCCGCCGGGTCACGCCGCCGTGGGATCGACCGTGGCCTGGTGGGCCTCCAGCAGGTGCTCCTCCGCCTTCAGCCAGGGGAGGAACTGGGCGCCTCTGTGCCAGCCGCAGGTGTCGCATCTGATCGTGCGCTGCACGCCCGACCGGTGCACCCGCACGACGTGCTCCCGGCCGTGCTGGTCCCACCGGCTGACCTTGCTGGTGTCGATCTGTGCCATGAAGCCTCCCGCGTCGAGGAATCCGCCGTCCCGGTCTGCTCGCAGCAAGGAGTGTGCAGCACGACCGACATCAACGGGGTTTCCCCGGAACCGCGTTATCAGGCTGTGAGAGACCTCAGGCGATGGTGCGGGGCAGCCGCAGGCTCAGCAGGCCGGTCAGCACGACACCGCCGAGCTGCACCAGCAGCGTCGTGACCAGGGCGTCCCGCATGCCCATCCCCGGCACCAGGGACAGGAACAGCGTGCCCAGGGTCGCCACACCGAGGGCCAGCGCCGACTGCTGGGTGGTGATCATCACACCGCTGCCGACCCCGGCCCGGGCGGGCGGCACCTCGGACAGGATCACCCGGTAGATGACGGGGAGTTGCAGCGCCTGGCCCGCACCGGCGACCGCCGCACCCGGGAGCAGCTCGACGAAGCCGAGGTGCGGCCAGAACCGCCAGGCGGCCAGCGCCATCAGGGCCAGACCCGCACCCTGGAGGGCGGCGCCGGCCGTCACCACGCGGGTGCCGTACCGGGTGACCAGGCGCGGACCCAGCAGCGAGAACACGAAGAACACCACCGCCAGCGGCGCGAGCGCCAGGCCGGCGGCGACCGGACTCAGCCCGGCGCCCTGCTGCAACGCCACCGCGATCACGAACATGAACCCGCTGAAACCGATCGAGAAGGGCAGCACCAGCACAAGTCCGCGGCGCAGTGAGGTCAGCGCGAACAGGCTCGGCGGCACCAGCGGCGTACGGCCCGCGCGGTCGGCCCGCCGCTCCACCGCGTAGAACGCGGCCGTCACGAAGGGGAACGCCGCCAGGGACAGCCATGTCCACAGCGGCCAGCCCGCCGCCCGGCCCTCGGTGAGCGGCACGAGCAGGGTGAGGAGGGAGGCCGCGAGGAGGAACGTGCCCGGGACGTCGACGGGTTCCGGGCGCGGCGAGCGGGTCTCGGGGACGGCCCGGACGGCCGGCACCAGCCCCGCGAGCACGACCGGCACATTGACGAGGAACACCGAACGCCAGCTGGTCCCGGCGATGTCCGCGGCCACCAGGACCCCGCCGAGGATCTGCCCGGCGACCATCGCCAGCCCCGCGGTCGCGCCGTACAGGCCCATGGCCCTGGCCCGCCGGGGGCCGGTGGTGGTCGCCTGGATGGTGGCGAGCACCTGCGGCAGCATCGCGGCCGCCGACGCGCCCTGCGCGACCCGGGCCGCGACCAGCGACCAGGCACCGGGCGCCAGTCCGCAGGCCAGCGAGGTCAGCCCGAAGGCCGCCATCCCGGCGAGGAACAGCCGGCGCCGGCCGAACAGATCGCCGAGCCGGCCCCCGAGGACCAGCAGGACGGCGTACGACAGCCCGTACCCGGTGACGACGAGTTCGAGTACGGACTCGCTCGCGGCGAGGTCCGTGCCGATGGTGGGCAGGGCGACGTTGACGATGAAGAAGTCGATGAGGGGGAGGGCCGCGGCCAGCAGCACCGCGAACAGCCCGAGACCGCCGAGCACGGGAGCGGGGGCGGTGGGCGAACGGACGGGACTCGGGGCAAGGGATTCGGTGGTCACGGTCACGAGCCTGCGACGTCGCCCAGGCTGGTACCAGAGTGTTCTTATCCTGGTAGTGGCACCACCTGGAAACAGGGTCCGGGCAGGGGCATGCTGGAGCGCATGACGACCACGGCGCACGAGACGACGCCCCGCGGACCCGAGGCGCAGCCCGTGCCCCGCGACACCGACGTGCGCCGGCATGAGCTGGCGGCCTTCCTGCGCAGCCGCCGGGAGCGGATCGCCCCCGAGCAGGTCGGGCTGCCCCGGGGCCGTCGGCGCCGCACCCCCGGACTGCGCCGGGAGGAGGTCGCCCAGCTCTCCGCGGTGGGCGTCACCTGGTACACGTGGCTGGAGCAGGCCCGGGACATCCAGGTCTCCGTGCAGGTCCTCGACTCGCTGGCCCGCGCACTGCTGCTCGACCCGAGCGAACGCGCACACCTCTTCCAGCTCGCCGGGGCCGCCGACCCGACCCCGGCGACCACCTGCCCCTCGGTCACACCGGCGATGCGGGCCCTGCTGGAGCAGGTCGAGCCGTTCCCGGCGTGCCTGCAGAACAGCCGGTACGACATCCTCGCCCACAACCGCACCTACGGGCTGCTGCTGTGCGACCTGGACACGGTCCCGCCCGAGGACCGCAACTGCATCGTCCTCTCCTACACCCACCCCGAGTGGCAGTCCTCGATCGTGCACCTGGAGGAGACCCAGCGCCTCATGGCGGCCCGCTTCCGCGCGACGATGGCCGGCCATCTCGCCGAGCCGGCCTGGAAGACGCTCCTCAACCGGCTGCACAGCGAGTCCCCCGCGTTCCGCAAGGCCTGGGACCGCCACGAGGTGGTCGCCCACCGCTCCAAGCGCAAGGAGTTCCGCAACCGCCACGTCGGCCGCATCACCGTCGACCACACGGACCTGTGGCTGACACCGGGAGCGGGACCGCGGATGGTCACGTACGTCCCGGCGGACGAGGAGTCCCGGCAGCGGCTGGACATGCTCCAGGCGATGGCGCTGAGCAGGGAGACGGGCCCTCAGGCTCTCTCCCGGTAGTTCATGAACCAGTGGGTGTCGAAGTAGCGGGCCATCGTGAACCGGTGGTGCGGTTCGGTGAGGATGCGGCAGACGAACTCCGCGGTCCGGTAGGCGAAGGGGACGTCCTCGCCGTCGAAGGACCGCACCACGACGGGCCATCGGTCGGGGTCGTCGCCGTCGGTCCTCCAGCAGTACAGGTCCTCGTGTTCCGTGCCCGCCCAGATGAGCAGGCCCTCGTCCCGGTAGTGGGTCCACGGCTCCTGGTTGAGGTCCAGATATCCGTCGAAGGCGCCCGCGCCGAACGTCTCCACCATGCGCTTGTAATCGCCGGGCAGGGCGGTGCCCAGGCGGGACTCCGTCTCCGTCCAGTCCAGGTCCGGCCGCCGGGCGGGCTCGCTCCAGCCGGTGATGCGCGTGAGCCGCTCCATCCAGTCGACGCCCGCGCCTGTGTCCTCGTCCCGGGCGGGCGCCGGGGGCTCCGGCACCTCCCGGTGAGCGACGGCCAGCACCGGCCGCTCGATCCCCTCGCCGTCCCGCGCCGTACCCGTGCCGATCCACTGGTCCCCGTACGCCCACGCCCGTATCTTCACGGCCCGGTCCTCGAAGGGGGCGAGGAGGGCCGCGCCCCTGGATTCGTCGACCGTCGGGTCGGTGAACCCGTCGAGGACGAGCGTGCGCGGGGCGCCGTACCTGCCCTCGAGCAGGTCGGTCAGGGCCTGTGGGTCCAGGTCGGCGGGCAGGTAGAGGTGGCCGTTCGCCGGGCCGAGCCGGGCCAGCAGGTCGTTGAGGGTCGCTTGCGTGAGCTCCATGGCGGCAGTGAAGCGGACGGCACTGACAATCACCTGCCGGCGACCACCCGCACATCCCGCATGTCCGCCGACTCCAGCCTCCGGGCGGCCCGCTCGGCGGTGCCCCGGGCCCACCGTCCGTTCGTCAGCGCCCCCAGCGCCAGGACCGCGAAACCGCACACCGCGAGGATCCACCAGCCGGGCCGTGCCGCGGACACGAACGTCTCGCGGTACGGGGACGCGCCGACACCCGAGGCCAGCACCGCGCCCACCACGGCCACGCCCAGTGTCTGGCCCAGTTGCCGGCTCGTCGAGGCGACCGCGGCGGCGACGCCCGCCTGGGCGCGCGGCATGCCGGAGACCGCTGTTCCGCCGACCGCCTGCACCATCCGGAACGCGATCAGCGCCTCCAGGTTCGGCGCGAGGGAGCAGAGCACCGAGCCGACGGTGAATACGACCAGACCCGCCATGAAGACCCGCTTGCGGCCGATCCGGTCGGCCGTGGAGCCCGCGAGCATCAGCAGCGAGGCCAGGACCAGGGTGTACGCGTCGATCGTCCACTGCAGGCCCGACGTGCTCGCGTGCAGGTCCTGCTGCATGGAGGGCAGGGCCACGTTCAGGACCGTGTTGTCGAGGCTCACGATCAGCAGGCTCATGCAGCAGATCGCGAGCACCAGCATGCGGCGGCGGTGACTGAGCTCGGGCATGCGGACCATCGTACGCCGACTTCGATAGTGTTGCTAACTAATGAATTGTGCCCTCTCATTGCACGGCACAATGGAGGCATGTCCACGCCCCTCCAGGTCGGTCCGCACACCGTCCAGCCGCCCGTCGTCCTGGCCCCCATGGCCGGGATCACCAACGCTCCCTTCCGCACCCTGTGCAGGGAGTTCAGCGGCGGCAAGGGCCTGTTCGTCAGCGAGATGATCACCACCAGGGCGCTGGTCGAGCGCAACGAGAAGACCATGCAGCTCATTCACTTCGACGCGAGTGAGCGCCCCCGCTCCATCCAGCTGTACGGCGTGGACCCCGCGACCGTCGGCAAGGCCGTCCGCATGATCGCGGAGGAGGACCTCGCCGACCACATCGACCTGAACTTCGGCTGCCCCGTGCCGAAGGTCACCCGCAAGGGCGGCGGCTCGGCTCTGCCGTACAAGCGGAACCTGCTGCGGGCCATCCTGCGCGAGGCCGTCAGCGGCGCCGGGGACCTGCCCGTGACGATGAAGATGCGCAAGGGCATCGACGACGACCACATCACCTTCCTCGACGCCGGCCGGATCGCCGTCGAGGAGGGCGTCACCGCTATCGCCCTGCACGGCCGCACCGCCGCCCAGCACTACGGCGGAACCGCCGACTGGGACGCCATCGCCCGGCTGAAGGAGCACGTGCCGGAGATCCCGGTGCTCGGCAACGGCGACATCTGGTCCGCCGAGGACGCCCTGCGGATGATGCGCGAGACCGGCTGCGACGGCGTGGTCGTGGGCCGCGGCTGCCTCGGGCGGCCCTGGCTCTTCTCCGACCTGGTCGCCGCCTTCGAGGGGCGCACCGAGGACATCGCCCGCCCCGCCCTGCGCGAGGTCGCCGACGTCATGGTCCGGCACGCCACGCTGCTCGGCGAGTGGATCGGCGACGAGTCCAAGGGCGTCGTCGACTTCCGCAAGCACGTCGCCTGGTACCTGAAGGGCTTCGCGGTCGGCTCCGAGATGCGCAAGCGTCTCGCGATCACCTCGTCCCTGGAGGAGCTGCGCTCCGGCCTGGACGAGCTGGACCTCGACCAGCCCTGGCCCGCCGGCGCCGACGGGCCCCGCGGCCGTACGTCCGGCAACAACCGCGTGGTGCTGCCGGACGGCTGGCTGAAGGACCCCTACGACTGCGCCGGGGTCGGCGAGGAAGCCGAGCTCGACACCTCCGGCGGCTGATCAGCCCTTCGAGGGGCGCGGTGTCGAGCCGAACGCCTTCAGGAAGCGGTCGCGGAAGGAGCTCATCTTCCACACGGGCGCGTCGCGCTCGGGCCTGAGGCCCTCCGTCCAGTGCCAGTCGGCCACCTTGTCCAGGACCTTCGGGTCCTTCGCGACGATCGACACGGGCACGTCACGGGAGGCGTGGTCGCCGCTGACCCGGGCGATGGGCTGGTGGTCGCCGAGGAAGACCAGGACGGTGTCGTCCGTGCCGTAGCGCTCCAGCCACTGGGTGAGGCTGGTGACCGAGTACTGGATGGACTTGCCGTACTCCTCACGGGACTTGGTGGTGTCGGTAATGACGTCCGAAGCCTCGTTGCCGGCCTTCTGGATCGCGTCGAAGACCGAGCCGTCGCCGAGTTCGTCCCAGCCGACCGTCTTCGGGATGGGCGCCCAGGGCTGGTGGCTGGAGGTCAGGATGACGAACGACATCAGCGGCTTGTCCCGCTTCTTCCCGTGCACCCGCTGCTGGAACGCCTCCAGCGCGTACTGGTCGGGCATGGTCGACCAGCTGAACTTCGGGCCCTCGTAGCCCAGGTCGAAGGCGTCGTAGAGCTTGTCGAGGCCGTACCACTTCTGCTCCGGCCAGCCCTTCTGCACGCCCGGCATCACGCCGACCGTGTCCCAGGCGCCGGTCTTCTGGAAGGCCTTGGTGAGGGTGAGATGGTCGCCCGCGCTGACCGTGCGGTAGCGACGCTGGTTGTCGATCCACAGGCCGGACATGGTCGTGGAGTGGCCGAGCCAGCTGCTGCCGCCGTAGGTCGCCGACGTCAGCCACCCGCTGCGGGCGGCGAAACCGGCCTTCTTCAGGGCCTCGGTGCTGGTGTCCAGGGTGCGGTCGACGCCGGGGGCCATGACCGGGTCCTCGATGGCGCTGCGGCCGTAGCTCTCGATGAACGTGAAGACGACGTCCTTGCCGCGCAGGTCCGGCAGCAGCTCACCGGGCGGGGTGTTGCCGAAGGTGTCCGCCTTCGACTGCTTCGCGAACGCCGCCTCGTCCCGCAGTGATTCCACCGTCCGCTGCGCGTGCACGCGGAGGGCCCCCGCGCCCCGCTCGGAGGCGATCGGCCCGCCGAACAAGGTCAGGCCCAGGGCGGAGCAGGTGACCCAGACGACCCCGGCGGCCAGGGCACCCTGCGACGCCCGCACCCGGTGGCGGGCCAGCACACCGGCGAGCCGGACCGACGCCGTGACCATGCCGGCCGCCACGAGCAGCACGAGCACGACCGCGCCCACGGAGACGGCCGTCGCGACGCCCCCGCCGAGCGTGTCCTCGACGTACGCCAGCGCGTCGGGCAGCAGGTCCCAGTCGAGCGCGGCGTTGAAGCCCCGGCCCAGGTACTCGTTGAACCCCATGTCGAGCAGGTTCACCGTGGTCAGCACGGTGAGGCCGAGCCCGTACAGCACCGCCGCCGCGAGCCGGGGCCGGCGGGGCAGCGCCAGGACGACGACGGCCCCGAGGACCGCCTCCACCGGGATTCGCGCGAAGGCGGCGGGTCCCAGCGCGGGGAGCGTGGCGGGCAGGAGCAGGGCGCCGAGGACCAGGACGGCGGCGAGGGCGGTGGTGGCCGTCCGGAGGACGCGGGCGGCTCGCGGGTGACGGGTGCGCCAGGTGCGCAGACGCGAGGGAAGGGGACCGGGAGTGGAACGTGCGGCGGCCTGGGCCGGGGCCGGACAGGTCGCCGCCGCCCCCTTCTCCGGCTCGCCCTGCCCCGGCTCCCCGCCCCCACCGTCCGCCGCAGCCTCGGCACCTGCCGCGACGCCACCCTCTGCGGCACCTTCGGCCTCGGCCGCGCCCCCACGCTCCGCAGCGACTTCGCCTCCCGCCGCGCCCCTGGTCTCGGTCTCGACCTCGGCCTCCGCCGCACCCTCGGTCCTGGTCTCGACCTCGGCCTCCGCCGCGCTCTCGGCCTCCGCCGCGCCCCTGGTCTCGGTCTCGACCTCGGCCTCCGCCGCACCCTCGGTCCTGGTCTCGACCTCGGCCTCCGCCGCGCCCCTGGTCTCGGTCTCGACCTCGGCCTCCGCCGTGCCCTCGGTCCTGGTCTCCCCCTCGGCCTCCGCCGCGCCCCTGGTCTCGACCTCGACCTCGGCCTCCGCCGCGCCCCCGGCCTCCGCCGCGCCCCCGGCCTCCGCCGTGCCCTCGGCGTCGGCCGTGACCTCGGCTCTGCCCTCGGACATGCCGTCACCCGGTTGCGACGACTCGCTGAAGCGTGTGAAGACAGGCACCCGGAGGTCCTTCCCGTGCGGAACAAGTGAGGTGGCGGACCCGGGTGGGGGTGCGGGTCCGCCACCGTTCCGTACGGTGCATCCACCAGGTGTGTTCAGCCCGCCGGGCCAGCGCTCGGCAAACACCCGGCAAACGGCGGGCCAACCGGTCCTCAGACCACGCCGACCGCCGTGAGCAGCGCCAACGGGGCAGACGCAGAACGGGATTCCCGCACGCACGCGTGCGGGTACGGCACCGGCTCCGGGTGCGTGTCGCGGCCGTAGCCGGCGAGCACCTCCGGGAGCCGGTGGCCCGTCGCCGCCGCCGCGCCGACCAGGCCGTGGGCGATCGCGCGGGCCTCGTCGTGGAGCCCGTAGCGGGCCAGGCCCAGGGCGATCAGGGCGTTGTCGTGCGGCCAGACCGAGCCGCGGTGGTAGGAGAGCGGGTGGTACGCCGGCTGCCCGGCGGCCAGGGTGCGCACGCCCCAGCCGGAGAAGAAGTCCGGTTCGAGGAGCCGCCGGCCGACGAGTTCGCCGTACTCCTTGTCCAGCAGCCCCGACCACAGCAGGTGCCCGGCGTCGGAGGCGAGCGCGTCCACCCGCTTGCCGCGGCCGTCGAGCGCGAGGGCCGGGAAGGAGTGCTCCGGCATCCAGAAGTCCCGCTGGAAACGGTCGCGCAGATCGCCGGCCGCCTGCTCCAGCAGGTGCGCGTACGTGGTGTCCTGCCACACCGTGCGGGCGAGGCCCGCCGTGCGGCGCAGGGCGTCGTAGGCGTAACCCTGGGCGCCCGCCGCCGTCACCGGCCCGTGCGGACGCGTGCCGTCGGCGGAGCAGATGGCGCCGGGGGAGTCCTTCCAGTTCTGGTTGGCGAGGCCGCCCTGGTCGGCGCGGTAGACCAGGTAGCCCCGTGAGGTCAGGCCGCCGTGGTCGAGCATCCAGGTGATCGCGGCCCGGGCGTGGGGTTCGAGGCGGCGGGCCGGGCCGGTGTCGCCGGTGTGCTCGGTGTACGCGCCGAGCAGGACCAGGAACAGCGGGGTGGCGTCGACCGAACCGTAGTAGCGGCCGTAGGGGACCTGGCCGAAGTGGGCCAGTTCGCCGTGGCGTACCTCGTGCACGATCTTGCCGGGCTGGGCGATCTCGTCGGTGCGGGTTCCGGTGGCCTGGGTCGCGGCGAGCGCGGGCAGGGTGGCGGCGGCCAGGCCCGGCCGGTAGGGCAGGGCGAACAGCGAGGTCAGCAGGGCGTCCCGGCCCAGCAGGGTCAGGAACCAGGGTGCGCCGGCCGCCGGGACGCGCAGTTCCTCGCCGTCGGGGCCGGTGGCCGGGACCTGGAGGGTGGCGAGGTCGGCGAGGCCCCGGGTGCAGGCGGCGGCCAGCTCGGGCCAGCCGGCCGGGAAGTCCACACCCCGTACGAACTCGCTCTCACGGGCGCGGAGTCGTTCCCGGACGGCGGAGGGGGAGCGGGGGACGCGCAGGGCGCGCCGGTCGCCGTGCGGGCGGGCCATGACCCGCAGGGTCAGCTCGGCCGTGCCGTGCGGTTCGAGGTCCAGGGTCCACACCAGGCGGCGGGCACCGGTGCCGGTCTCCTCCACGGCGTCCGGCTGGGGGTCGGCCGTCACGGTCGTGACGGATCGCCACTCACCGCGCCGGTAGGCGAACTCCACGCCGTACTCGAGGACCCGGCGGGAGCGGACGGCGCCGGCCTTGCTGTAGGTGCGGTGGTCGGAGCGCAGCTCGAACTGGTCGGTGAAGTCGGCGTCGGCGGTGACCGCGAGGCGGACCGTCGTCGGCGTGGGGCGGTTGCTGGTGACACGCAGTGACTCGACGAACGAGGCGTCGTCGACGGCCTGTTCGCGGAAGAGCGTGTACGCGGGCGGCTCGTCCCGGCCGCCGCGCGGGACGAGCACACAGGCCGCCGTGTCCCCGTCGGTCACCGGGGTGAGCGTGTCGGGCACGGCCCCGTCGACGGTGAGCTGCCAGCGGCTCAGGTGCCGTGCGTCCCGTACGAACATGCCGTCCGGGGCGCTGCCGCCCCGGTAGCCGCTGATGTCACCGCGGTCGCCGACCGCGGCGAACGTCCGGCCGTGCACGAGCAGATGGTGCCGGTCCGTCATGCTCGGTCCCCTTCCTTGAGCGCCGTGAGGCCGTTCCTGCCCCGTGCGGGCCGGTCGTGCAGCAGGTCGAGCGTGAGCGCGGCGGTCCAGCCGAAACCGGTGACGCCGCAGGCCTGCGCCGTGTACGGGTCGACGTACTCCGCGAAGCCGGAGGCGCCGGCGGTGTGCAGCATGCCCTTGCGCAGGGCGTCGGCCCGGCCGCGCTCGCCGTGCAGCCGCAGGCCCCGCTCCAGCAGCCAGTTGGTGTTGAACCAGGCCGGGCCGCGCCAGTAGCGGTGCGGGTCGAAGGCGTCACCGAGCAGGTCGTAGCTCGGGACCATGCGGGTCGTGCCGCCGAGGCCGAAGTGGGGGCCGCACACCGTGCGGACCAGGGCGGCCGCGAGGTCGCGCGGCAGGGCGGGCAGCAGCAGCGGGACGAGACCGGAGACGCCGCGCTCGGGAATCAGCTCGCCGGCGCGTACGTCCCGGCACAGGAACATGCCCGCCGACGGCTCCCACAGCCGCTCCACGAGCGTGGCGGTCAGCCGCTCGGCGCGGCCCGGCCGGTCCGGTTCGGCCGCGCCCAGCTCCCGCGCGATCCGGTCCAGGGCGTACTCGGAGGCGATGAGCAGGGCGTTGAACGCCGGGTCCTCGACCACGAAGTCACCGGCCCTGTCGGCGTATCCGCCGTCCCGGTAGTCGGCCGCCAGCCGCACGTACCGCCCGTAGTCCAGATCCGTCGGCCGGTCCTCGCGGATGCCGTGGTCGAGGTCGGCGCGCCGGAAGGAGCGGGCCGGGGCGGGGGTGACGCGGGACAACGGGCGGTCCCAGCAGGGGCTGTTGTCCATACCCTGTTCCCAGGGGTGCACGACGGACACGAGGCCGCGCCCGCCGAGGTCGCGCCGCTGCAGGAGATAGCTGTGCCAGGCGGCCAGTCGGGGGTAGGCCCGGGTGAGGAAGCCGCGCGCCCTGGACAGGCCCGGGTCGGCGAGGTGCACCAGCCACGCGGCCAGGGCGTGGACCGGTGGCTGCACGATCCCGGAGGTCTCCACGCCGCACGGGGCACCGGCGGCGCACCCGGCGGCCGAGGAGCGCCAGAAGTCGGGGCTCGGGAAGTACGCGTCGAGTGGGACGGAGGGGTTGAAGACGATGTGCGGGATCCGCCCGTCCGCCCACTGGGCCGCCAGCAGCGTCTCGAGTTCCGTCTGCGCCCGTAACGGCGACAGGTGCCGCAGGCCGATCGCGATGAACGCCGAGTCCCACGACCACTGGTGCGGATACAGACTGCGCGAGGGCACCGTCGACGCCCCCGTCCAGCCGGCCTCCAGCACGGCGGCGGCCCTGGTGTGCAGGGGCGGCGCGGAGCCGGCCGGATCGTATGCGACGGTGCGTCCTGGGGGACGTGGGGCGCGTTGGGCGGTGCGGTCCACTCGGGGCTCTCCGAAAAGACATCCGGCCGGCCTGTTCGGCTGCGGCTACCGTGGGGTTACGTCTATTTAACACGCAAAACCCACTATGTAAGGCAAGGTTGGGAAACACAAGGGGGTGTGCATGACCGGACAGGCCGGGAGAACCGGACGAGGCGCAGGCCAGGCGAGCGCCGGCGATCTGCTCGAACTGGTGCGCAGTCGCCGCGCCGTGACCCGGGGTGCGCTGCAGCAGGCGACCGGACTGTCCCGGGCGACCGTCGGGCAGCGGCTGGACCGGCTCTTCCGTGCGGGCTGGCTGCGCGAGGGTGCCGGGGGGCCGGTGGGCTCGCCGCTGGGCGGGCGGCCCTCCATCACTTTGGAGTTCGACGACGAGCACGCGGTCGTCCTCGCCGGCGACCTCGACACCCGGCACGCCAGGGCGGCCGTGCTGTCGCTGAGCGGCGAGATCCTCGCCGAGCACTCGGGCACCCTCGTCATCGAGGACGGGCCGGACGCCGTCCTCGGCGAACTCGGCCGCTGGTTCGCCGAGTTGCTGGAGAAGACCGGGTGCGTGGCCGCGGCGGTCTGCGGGGTCGGGCTCGCGGTGCCGGGCCCGGTCGACACCGAGACCGGCCGTGTCGTCCAGCCGCCGATCATGCCCGGCTGGGACGGCTACGACATTACGGGCCGGCTGGCCCGGGCCCTCACCGAGCACGCGGGCGCCGCCGGGGTACCGGTCCTCGTGGACAACGACGCCAACCTCATGGCGTACGGCGAACAGCGCGCCGGCTACCCCGACTGCTCCGCCTTCGTGCTGGTCAAGGTCTCCACCGGCATCGGTGCCGGGGTCGTGGTGGACGGCGCGCTCTTCCGGGGTGTCGACGGCGGCGCCGGCGACATCGGGCACATCCGGGTTCCGGAGGGGGCCGAGACGCTGTGCCGCTGCGGCGCGTACGGCTGCCTGGCCGCCGTCGCGAGCGGTGGCGCGGTGGCGCGGCGGCTGGCGGAGTCCGGGGTGCCGGCGGCCTCCGGCTCGGACGTGCGCGGCCTGCTGGCGGCCGGGCATCCCGAGGCGGTCGGACTCGCCCGGGAGGCGGGGCGCCGGGTCGGGGACGTTCTCGCGACCGTCGTGACACTGCTCAACCCCGGCGTCCTGATGATCGCCGGGGATCTGGCCGGAACTCCCTTCCTGACCGGCGTGCGCGAGCTGCTGTACCAGCGGGCGCTGCCCCGCTCCACCGCGCACCTGGACGTGGTGACCGCACGGCTGGGCGAGCGGGCCGCGCTGGTCGGAGCAGGTGCGATGGTCGTCGAGCACCTCTACGCGCCCGAGCGGGCCGAGGAGCGGCTGCGCGCGCTGGGGGTGTGACGGCCGCGTTTCGGTCCCGAGTCGCGTCCGCATGGTGAAATCCGGGCGGCTGTGGCAGCGTGATTCTCGCCACCCCTGATAAGGGTTGCGCTCAGATGAGCGGATCTTGAGCGGCTGCACTTCTCAAAGTGTGGCACTGAGTGCCACACTTTGATCGTTCATCGAGCGAAATCAAATGTGCGGAAACTCCGCTCACATGAGCGCTCAGAAGGCTTCAGAGAGGTTCTTGCGTTCAAGAAGTGAAAACATGCGGCTGCGATCGCTTGCCCAGCCTTGACTTTCGATCCGCTGGCGGACGAGTGGTTACAGGCGCATGACGCACGAGTGGACGTACCCAGACGCCTTTGATCTGGGTATGTTCCTCGCCGTCAGGGCAGCCACCGCGTCCTCGAGGAGTCGAGACCCGTGTCGGAAAACAAAGATCTCCCGGTAGCCGAGCAGGCCGCGAGCGTTGAGGGCGTGAAGTTCGTCTATGACTTCACCGAGGGCAACAAGGACCTCAAGGACCTCCTCGGTGGCAAGGGCGCGAACCTCGCCGAGATGACGAACCTCGGTCTGCCGGTCCCGCCCGGCTTCACGATCACCACCGAGGCCTGCAAGACCTACCTCGACAGCGGCGAGGAACCGGCGGCACTGCGTGACGAGGTGAGCGCACACCTCGACGCGCTCGAGGCCCGCATGGGCAAGAAGCTCGGCCAGGCCGACGACCCGCTCCTGGTCTCGGTGCGCTCGGGCGCCAAGTTCTCCATGCCCGGCATGATGGACACCGTCCTCAACATCGGCCTCTCCGACAAGTCGGTCCAGGGCCTCGCCAAGCAGGCCGGCGACGACCGGTTCGCATGGGACTCCTACCGTCGCCTCATCCAGATGTTCGGCAAGACCGTCCTGGGCGTCGACGGCGAGCTCTTCGAGGACGCGCTGGACGCGGCCAAGGCGGCCAAGAAGGTCACGGTCGACACCGAGCTGGAGGCCGCCGACCTCAAGAAGCTCGTCACCAAGTTCAAGAAGATCGTCAAGACCGAGGCAGGCCGGGACTTCCCGCAGGACCCGCGCGAGCAGATGGACCTCGCCATCCACGCGGTCTTCGACTCCTGGAACACCGACCGGGCCAAGCTCTACCGCCGTCAGGAGCGCATCCCGCACGACCTGGGCACGGCCGTCAACGTCTGCTCCATGGTCTTCGGCAACCTCGGCCCCGACTCCGGCACCGGTGTCGCCTTCACCCGCGACCCCGCCTCCGGCCACCAGGGCGTCTACGGCGACTACCTGCAGAACGCCCAGGGCGAGGACGTCGTCGCCGGCATCCGCAACACCGTGCCGCTCGCGGAGCTGGAGCAGATCGACAAGAAGTCGTACGACCAGCTGATGCAGATCATGGAGACGCTGGAGAACCACTACAAGGACCTCTGCGACATCGAGTTCACCATCGAGCGCGGTGTGCTGTGGATGCTCCAGACCCGCGTCGGCAAGCGCACCGCGGGCGCGGCCTTCCGCATCGCGACCCAGCTGGTGGACCAGGGCCTGATCGACGAGGCAGAGGCGCTCACCCGCGTCAACGGCGCCCAGCTCGCCCAGCTGATGTTCCCGCGGTTCGACGAGAGCGCCAAGGTCGAGCAGGTCGGCCGAGGCATCGCCGCCTCCCCGGGCGCGGCCGTCGGCAAGGCCGTCTTCGACTCCTACACGGCCGTCAAGTGGTCCCGCTCCGGCGAGAAGGTCATCCTGATCCGCCGCGAGACCAACCCCGACGACCTGGACGGCATGATCGCCGCCGAGGGCATCCTGACCTCCCGCGGCGGCAAGACCTCCCACGCGGCCGTCGTCGCCCGCGGCATGGGCAAGACCTGTGTCTGCGGCGCCGAGGAGCTGGAGGTCGACACCAAGCGCCGCCGGATGACGGTCCCGGGCGGACACGTCGTGGAGGAGGGTGACGTCGTCTCCATCGACGGCTCCTCCGGCAAGGTCTACCTCGGTGAGGTACCCGTCGTGCCGTCGCCGGTCGTGGAGTACTTCGAGGGCCGGATGCACCCGGGCGCCGACGACGCCGACGAACTGGTCGAGGCCGTCCACCGCATGATGGCCTTCGCCGACCGCAAGCGCCGCCTGCGGGTGCGTGCCAACGCCGACAACGCCGAGGACGCGCTGCGCGCCCGCCGCTTCGGCGCCCAGGGCATCGGCCTGTGCCGCACCGAGCACATGTTCCTCGGCGACCGGCGCGAGCTGGTGGAGCGGCTGATCCTGGCCGACACGGACACCGAGCGCGAGGAGTCCCTCAAGCAGCTGCTGCCGCTGCAGAAGCAGGACTTCGTGCAGCTCTTCGAGTCGATGGACGGCCTGCCGGTCACCGTCCGCCTGCTCGACCCGCCGCTGCACGAGTTCCTGCCGGACATCACCGAGCTGTCCGTCCGCGTGGCCCTGGCGGAGTCCCGCCAGGAGCCGCACGAGAACGAACTCCGCCTGCTCCAGGCGGTCCACCGCCTGCACGAGCAGAACCCGATGCTGGGTCTGCGCGGTGTGCGTCTCGGCCTGGTCATCCCCGGCCTGTTCACCATGCAGGTCCGGGCGATCGCCGAGGCCGCGGCCGAGCGCAAGGCCGCCAAGGGCGACCCGCGCGCCGAGATCATGATCCCGCTCGTCGGCACGGTCCAGGAGCTGGAGATCGTGCGCGAGGAGGCCGACGCGGTCATCGCCGAGGTCGAGGCGGCCTCCGGTGCGCAGCTGAAGCTGTCCATCGGCACGATGATCGAGCTGCCGCGCGCCGCACTGACCGCCGGTCAGATCGCCGAGGCCGCGCAGTTCTTCTCCTTCGGCACGAACGACCTCACCCAGACGGTGTGGGGCTTCTCCCGGGACGACGTGGAGGCGAGCTTCTTCACCGCGTACCTGGAGAAGGGCATCTTCGGTGTCTCCCCGTTCGAGACGATCGACAAGGACGGCGTCGGCTCGCTGGTGAAGCTGGCCGCCAAGGCCGGCCGCGAGACCCGGCCCGACCTCAAGCTCGGCGTGTGCGGCGAGCACGGCGGCGACCCGGAGTCGGTCCACTTCTTCCACGAGGTCGGACTCGACTACGTCTCCTGCTCCCCGTTCCGCATCCCGGTGGCCCGCCTGGAGGCGGGCCGGGCGGCGGTCCGGTCCCAGGGCAGCGACCACCGCTGACCCGGGGGCAGAGAACCCGGAGCCGTCGGCGGTCCCCGACCCTCACCGATCGCGGCGGCTCCGGCGCACGATGAAGAGCGGGGCGGCACCTGTGCGGAGGTGCCGCCCCGCTCTCGCGCGTTCCGTTCCCGCGTACCGTTCAAGGCCCGGCGGTGGTCAGTGCGGCAGGCCGTCCCGCAGGCATACGGCCGTGCCGGTGCGGGCCGCGGTCAGCAGGGCGGTGAGGGTGGGCAGCCCGGTCGCGAGCGGGGTGGACTCCAGGTCCGCGAGGGCGAACAGGCCGTGCTGGTCGTGCTCCGAGCTGCGCCGGACGGGCTGTCCGGCCGGGAGCCGGCCGCCGTGGAAGTAGAAGTCGATCACCGGCCCCGTCTCCAGCACGTCGGCCCGGTGGTCGTACCCGAGGAAGCGCATGTCCTCCTCCAGGGCGATGCCGGTCTCCTCGTGCAGCTCCCGGCGTGCGGCACCGACGGGGTCCTCACCGTGGTCGAGCATGCCGCCCGGCAGTCCCCAGAGCCCCGCGGCGGGCTGGCCCCCGGCGTAGCGCAGCAGCAGGATCCGGTCCTCGGCGTCGAGCAGCAGGACGCAGGACGCGACGATGGTCTGCGGCAACGTCTTGACCCACTCGGCGCGCGGCAGCACGAGTGGTACGTCGGTGGCGGGCACGGTCGTGTCCACGGTGAAGTCCCTTCCGTCGGTTGGACAGCCCGCTGCGAACTGCCCAACCGGTGGAACGGCCGTACCCGCCGATGGTCACCGGCGTGCCGGGCTCGGGTGCCGCACGCGACCCCGACCGCGGGGCCGGTGGCTACGAGCGGAACGGCCCCGTCACCTCGTAGGTGATGCCGCCCGAGGAACTGCCGCTGGTGCCGCGCTGGCTGGAGAAGTACAGGCGCGAGCCGTCCGGGGAAAAGGCCGGGCCGGTGATCTCCGAGGCGGACTGGCCGTCGACGCGCAGGAACGAGGCGACGACGTCGTCCGGGGTGATCACGCAGATCTCCATGTTGTCTCCGTCCTCGGCGACGAACAGGTCGCCGGAGGAGCTGCCGGTGATGTTGTCGACGCCGGTGAGGGGGGCGGTGCCGTTGACGAGGGAGTCGTCGTAGGCCAGCTCGTACGTGTCGTCGAGGAGGTTGAGCTGCCAGACGCGGTTGTCGCCCTTGGTGGTGAACCAGACGGTGTCGTTCGCGTAGTGACAGCCCTCGCCGCCGTTGAAGGACTTGGACCCGGCGACCTGGGAGCGGGTGGCGGTGGGGGAGCCGTCCGGGTCGGGGACATCGGCCCAGGTGAAGGAGCCGCTGGTGGCGCTGCCCGCGACCATCACCTGGAGTGTGCCGGAGGACAGATCGCCCCAGGCCGACGGCACGAAGCGGTAGAAGCGGCCGTTCGTCTCGTCCTCGGTCAGGTAGATCACCCTGCGCACCGGGTCGGCCGCCGCCGCCTCGTGCTTGAAGCGGCCCATCGCCGCGCGCTGCACCGCCGCGTTCGTGCCCCACGGGTCCGTCTCATAGACGTAGCCCCGGTCCACCTCCTCGCAGGACAGCCAGGTGTTCCACGGCGTCTTGCCACCCGCGCAGTTCTGCCGGGTGCCGGAGAGGACGCGGTACGCGCCGGTGATCGCGCCCGTCGAGGAGAACTTCACCGCGCCGGCGCCGCCGGAGGGGTTGATCTCGGAGTTGGAGACGTAGATCCAGCCCGAGCCGTCGGCGTAACAGGCGCCGCCGTCCGGGGCGTTGTGCCAGGTGTACGACGTGGTCCCGACCCGCTGGCCCGACCGGGCGATGACGCGGCTGGTGAAGCCGGCGGGAAGTCTGATGCCGTTGGCGTCCGGGGAACCCAGCGGCCCGTAGGGGCCGGTGCCGGGCTGGGCCGGGGCCGCGTACGCGGCGCCGCGCCACAGGGTTCCGCCCAGAGCGGCCGATGTGCCGCCGACGACGGCCGCACGCAGAAGGCTACGACGTTCCACTCTCACTCCAGAGGTGGCGTACCGCCCCGCCGCCGGTCGACGGCAGGGTCGTGCGTGGGGGAGGCACACAGGACGCTACGGGTGCCGGGTTGACGGAGCATGGCCACCTCGTGGCCGTACGGCGGCTTGCCGGGTGCCGGGTGCCGGGTGCCGGCGCCTGCGCGCCCGCGTCACGGCGGTCGGGCCGGCCTTGTCGTCGGGGCGTCCCGGCGTCGTGGGGACCGCACCCCGGCGGTTACGCCGGCAGTGCCGGTGCCTCCCGTCTCGGCCTCCTCGGGCGGTCGCCGCCCGGGCCGGGGCCGGGCTCGCCCGGCGGCCGCGCGGAGGGCAGCCGGATCACCACGTCCAGACCGCCGGTCGCCGCCTCGCGCAGGGCCGCCTCGCCGCCGCTGGCGTGGGCCAGGCGCTGCACCAGGGCGAGACCGAGCCCCGTACCGCCCTTGGGGGCGCCCGGGGCGCGCCAGAAACGGTCGAAGGCACGCATCCGCTGCTCCTCCGTCATGCCCGGGCCCTCGTCGGTGACGTGCAGGTCGACCCAGCCCGGCCGGCCGTCGCGCAACGCCCGCCTGGGAGGGGCCTGGAGCCGCGGCTCGATCGTGACGGTGCTGCCCGCCGGGGACGCCCGCAGGGCGTTGGACAGCAGGTTGTCCAGGATCTGCTCGACGGCCCCCGGCACCGCGAGCACCGGGCCCGCGCTCCCCGAGAAGAGCACGAGGGAGACACCCTCCCGCTCGAACAGGGGCTGCCACGTCCGGTGCCGTTCCGCGCAGACCGCCCCCAGGTCGACACCGGCGGGGATCGCCGCATGTTCCTCCAGCCGGGCCATGGCCAGCAGGTGCTCGACCATCCGGGCCAGCCGGTCCGTCTCGGTGACGGCGGCGGTGAGGCTGCCCCGGGCCCGGGCGGCGATGTCCGGCTCCAGGTTCTCCAGGCGCAGCCGCAACGCCGCCAGGGGCGTCTTCAGCTGGTGCGAGGCCTCGCCCGCGAACGCCCGCTGGGACGCCAGCAGATGGGCGAGCCGGGCGGCGGTGTGGTTGAACGCGGCGGCCAGACTGCGTACTTCCGGCGGCCCCTTCGTGACCGTCACCGGAGTGAACCGGCCGCCCCCCTCCGCCAACTCGTGCGTCGCGTCTTCCAGTTCCCGGATGGGGCGGCCGGCCCAGCGGGCGAAGGCGAAGCCGACCACGGCCACCGCCGTCAGCACGGCCAGTCCGCCCAGGGCGAGCAGCAGCCACACGTGGTGGACGCGCTCGTGCACCGTCCGAGTCGGCACCGTCAGCCACACGGCACCCACCGGCCGTGCTTCCTGGCCGACCGGCGCGGCCACCGACAGGTACTCCACACCGCCGATCCTCGAAGTGCGCACGTCCACGGTCGAGGCGCCCCGCAGCGCCGCCGAGATCCCCGGCCGGGCGGCCAGCGAGCCGGACATCTCGATGTCCAGCGGGTGCGAGGTGGCGAGTGGCGTGCCCGAGGCGTCGACGACCACCACCTTCCCGCCGATGCGCTCCGCGCAGTGCGCCACCCGCGCGGGAAGGTCCTGCGCGGCCCGGCCCGCCGCGAGGGACAGCGCGGCGTACGCGGAGACCGACTCGGCCTCGTCCTTGGCCGCGTTGACGACCCGCTCCCGCTCACCGCGCGAGTAGACGAAGCCCAGCGGGATCTCCAGGCAGAGCAGCACCAGCGCCGCGAGGCTGAGATAGCTGAGCAGCAGCCGGCGGGTCACGGAGAGGCCACCTGTGCGGCGGGTTCCGTGTGCACGGACAGCCGGAAGCCGACGCCCCGCAGCGTCCTGATCCACGCCGGGTGCCCCAATTTGCGGCGCAGCGCGGCCACATGGACGTCCAGGGTCTTGGTCGGGCCGTCGTAGTGCGGGTCCCAGACGCGGTCGAGGATCTGCTGCCGCGAGTAGACCGCGCCCGGATCCTCACTGAGCAGCGCCAGCAGGTCGAACTCCTTGGGCGTGAGCGGGACCGGGGCGTCACCCACCCAGACCTGGCGGGTGCGGCGGTCCACGACGAGCGGGCCCGGGTCGTGCGGCGGGTCCGGGGCGGGGTCGTACGAGGTGGTCGCCGGGGGCTCGTAGGACAGTGCCGGCGCCGGTTCGTGGGCGGGGGCCGGAGCCGGTTCGTACGGCGGCGGCTCGGGGACGGCCCGGGTGCCCGGCGTCTCCGGGAAGGCCTGCGGTGCCTGTGCAGTGCGGTGCGTGCGGCGGGTCACCGCGCGCACGCGGGCGACCAGTTCCCGCACGCTGAAAGGTTTCGCCAGGTAGTCGTCGGCACCCAGCTCCAGCCCCAGCACGCGGTCGGCCTCCTCGCCGCGCGCGCTGAGGATGACGATGGGCACGTCCGAGACCTGCCGGATGCCGCGGCAGACGTCGATGCCGTCCATGTCCGGCAGCCCCAGGTCGAGCAGGACGACGTCGTTGTACGGCCCCCTCAGGCCGTCCGTCCCGGTGGCGACGTGGTCGACCGCCAGCCCGAAGTGGCCGAGCCCTTCGGTGAGCGGCTCGGCGATCGTCTCGTCGTCTTCGATGAGCAGCACTCGTAGGCCCATGGGTCCTGTCTCTCCGTGAAACCGGCATGAAATCCGGGCAGCGTCAATTCGCATTCCCTGCCTGGGAGTCCACACGCTACAAGAAGACGCCGGATCTGGGAATGAGGGCAAAGAATGTTCAATTGCTGGCCTGGTGCTGGACTTTACTTAACCTTCCTCTGTAGGTCTGCGGTCTACGGTGGGGTGCATCGGATGAACACCCAGATCAGGAGAGTGTCTTGAAGGCTTTGCTGGAGCGTGCGCGTGCGTTCAGGACGCGCGTCGATTTCGACAGCGGCGAATTTCGGAAACTGGCTGAAGGGCAATATCCGGAGGTGCTGTTCATTACCTGCTCGGACTCGCGTGTCATACCCGCGATGATCACGGCCGCGCGACCCGGGGAGATATTCGAGCTCCGGAACGCGGGCAATATCGTGCCGCCTTACGGGCGGCCCGGGGCCTGTGGAGAGGCGGCCACCATCGAGTACGCACTGGAGGTGCTCGGGGTTCAGGACATCGTGGTGTGCGGTCACTCACACTGCGGTGCGATGGGTGCGCTGAAGTCCGGCGACGACCTGTCGGCGCTGCCCGGCGTGGACGCCTGGCTCCGCATCGCCCGGCCCGAGCTGACCTCGGTCCTCCGGACCGCGCCGGACGACCCGTCCCTGCCGGAGGTCTCCCAGGGCAACGTCGTCAACCAGCTTGAGGCACTGCGGAGTTACCCCGTGGTGCGGCAACGCCTCGACTCGGGCCGGCTCCGGCTGCACGGCTGGTACTACGAGGTCGACACCGGGTTCGTGTACGAACTCGGCGACGACGGCGACTTCCGGGTGCATGCCGCGTGAGCGGGGCACACGCGCGGGGGAGGACGCGGCCGGGCCCGGGGGGTGGGCGGTCCGGGGGGCTGTCGGGCGGCGAGGGGGGCTGGCGGACGGGCGGCCCGCCGCAGGGGGGTGCCGAGTGGGGGGCGGCCGGTTCGGTGGGGGATGCGGGGGGTTGGCCGGGCGGGGGTTCGGTGGGGGATGCGGGGGGTTGGCCGGGCGGAGGTTCGGTGGGGGGCGCGGGGGACTGGTCGGGTGGGGGCCCGGTGGGGGAATCCGGTGGCTGGCCGGGCGGGGGGCCGGTGGGGGAATCCGGTGGCTGGTCGGGCAGTTGGGCCGGGAGCGGATCAGGGGGGTACTGGGACCGTGGGCCGGGCGGAGACTTCCCGGGCGGCAGCCCGGATGCCGCGGGCCGGGCGGGCGCGGCGGGTGGTAAGGGCACTCCAGGGGGGCCGGGTGCCGTGGGTGGCCCCGGCACTCCTGGCGGTCCGGACGCCGGGGGCGGTGGCGCGCTCGGCGGGGTGATGCGCGCCGTGATGAGCGGCGCCAAGGGCCTTGGCGGTAAGGGCGGTGGCGGCAAGGGGGGAGCCAGGGGGGACCTCGTCACCGACATCACCGCCTCCCTGGTCGTCTTCCTCGTCGCCCTGCCCCTGTGCATCGGTGTCGCCGTCGCCTCCGGCGTCCCCGCCGAGCTCGGAATCATCTCCGGGGTGATCGGCGGTCTCATCGTGGGCGCGGTCCGCGGCAGCACGCTCCAGGTCAGCGGCCCGGCCGCGGGCCTCGCCGCGCTGGTCGCGGAGACCGTCGCCGAGGTCGGCGTGGCCATGCTCGGCGTGATCGTGCTGTTCGCCGGCATCCTCCAGATCGTCCTGGGACTGGTACGCCTCGGCCGGATGTTCCAGGCCATCTCCGTGGCCGTCGTCCAGGGCATGCTCGCCGGCATCGGCGTGCCGCTGATGTTCAGCCAGGCCTACCCGATGGCCGACGCCAAGGCGCCCGGCACCCCGATCGAGAACATGGCCGGTATCCCCGGGCTGCTGGCCGGCGTCCTGACGAACCCGCAAGCGATGATCGCCACCCTGCTCGGCGTCGCCACGGTCGTGCTCAGCTTCGTGTGGAAGAAGGTGCCGGGGCCGGCCGGGAAGATCCCCGCCGCACTGGTCGCCGTGGGCATCGGCGTGGTCGTCGCCGCGCTGCCCGGCGTGGACGTGAAGACGCTCCAGGTGGGCAATCTGCTCGACTCGGTGCAGGTGCCGGGTGCGGAGCAGTTCGCGGGACTCGCCGACGGGACGATCATCACCGCCATCCTCACCTTCACGGTCATCGCGTCCGCGGAGAGCCTCTTCACGGCCGCAGCCGTGGACCGCATGCACAGCGGTCCCCGCACCCGCTACAACACCGAGCTGATCGCGCAGGGCGCCGGCAACACCGTCGCGGGCATCCTCGGCGCGCTCCCCATCACCGCGGTGGTGGCGCGCAGTTCCGCCAACGTCCAGGCCGGGGCCAAGACCCGGCTCTCCCGCACCCTGCACGGCCTGTGGCTGCTCGCGTTCGCGCTGCTGCTGCCGCAGGTGCTCGCGCTGATCCCGATCTCGGTGCTGGCCGGTGTCCTCGTGCACAGCGGCTGGAAGCTGTTCGGGCCCGCCGAGTTCCCGAAGATGTGGCGGCAGGACAGGGGCGAGTTCGCGGTGATGACGCTGACCATGCTGGTCATCGTGGCGACCGCGCTGCTGGAGGGCGTGCTGTTCGGCCTCGCCGCGGGGATCGTGCTGGCCGCGCTGCGCATGTCGCAGACAGTGGTCCGCCAGCACGTCGAGCAGGACACGGCGAAGGTCGTCATGGCGGGCAACGCCACCTTCCTGCGGCTGCCGAAGGTGATCGACGCCCTGGAGGCGGCCGCGGCGTCCGGGAAACCCCGGATCCGCCTCGACCTGACCGGAGTGACCCACCTGGACCACGCCTGCCGCAACCAGGTCGAGGAGTTCACCGCGCAGCAGCGGGGGCTGGGGCTGCGAGTGGAACTGCTGATGCCGGGGGAGGCGACACCCGCCGGTTCCGAGGCACCCGCCTTCGAGGCTCCCGCGACGGCGCCGCTGCCGAGGCGCCCGGTCTCCACGCCGGAGGAGGCGGCGGCCGAACCGCCACCCTGGCCCACCGCCGACGCCGAGTGGTTCTACCTCGACACCCGGCCCCTGCCGGAGGAGCAGGCGCGTTCGCCCCTCGTGGGCTGACCCACGCGCTGCCGGACATGCCGTGCCGCCGGACATGCCGCGGTGGCGTGCACACCCGACCGGGTGTGCACGCCACCGGGTCGGTGCCGGGGGCCGGTTCAGCCGCAGCTGCCCGAGATCCACCGGTGGGAGCGGACCTTGTAGGTACCGGCCAGGTTGCCGCCGTGCTGCTGCCGGGTGCAGCCGACACGGTCGGAGTAGTCGGCGCCCCGGTAGTACGCGACACCGCTGGAGCTGCTGGTGCCGGCGTTCCACACGGACTTCACGTTGGTCGTCGCGGCCCAGGAACACCGGACGGCACCGCTCTGCCAGTCGGGGTCGGCCACGTCCCACGAACACTTGCTGCCGGTGAAGTTGGCGCCCGTCCAGAAACAGACGTGGCGTGGCGGAGCCGACCAAGAAGGCGCTGTACACCTCGCGTTCGCCGAGGTGCCCGACAAGGCGGTGGCCATCGCCGACTGCCAGTCCTTCCTGGACCCGCTGCACATCCTCCCGAACACCAACGGCACCCGGAACTGGGGCCTGTTCCAGATCTCCGACGCCCGGCTGCGCGAGCTGGGCGGCACGCCGCGCGAGGCCCTGGACCCGGAGTGGAACATCCAGGCGGCCCGCACCCTGTGGAGCCGGGACCGCGACTTCGGCGACTGGCCCCACTGCGAACGTGCCGCCGAGGCACCCCGCTCCCCGGCGACAGCCCACTCCGGGACGTGAGCAATGCAGAGAGCACCCCTCCACGGAGAAGGGGTGCTCCTGTTCCCGGCCTGTTCCGGCCGTCCGGCTACGCCGTCCGCACCTTGTAGGCGGTCACCCGTACCGTCTCGTCGTCCAGGCACTCGCCCGACGTCAGGTCGAAGCGCTGCTTCAGGAGGGGCGAGGCGACGAAGGGGCGGCCCTGGTGGGTGCCGGTGAGGCCCCGGGAGAGGACGGCCGCGCCGGTGAAGGGGTCGCGGTTGTCGATGGCGAACAGGTCGCCGGAGCGGTCGCGGAAGACCGCGGCCTGCCGGCCGTCCGGCAGCAGTGCGGCCACCCCGCGGCCCGGGAGCAGCGTGCTCAGGTCGCAGACCGTGAACCAGTCTTCGTCCAGGGCGAGTTCAATCTTGAGGTCGGTGGTCTCGGGTGCCAGGGTCATCGCTGGGCGCTTCCTTCCAGTACGTCAGCGGCGGGTCGCATGCCGATGGACAGCAGCGGCAGGTCGGGCTTCATCTGGTCGCGCTCGGGCACGAAGGCAACGACGGGGTCCGGGGTGTCCGGGGCGTTCACGAAGGACACGAACCGGGCGAGCTTCTCAGGGTCGTTGATGGTCTCGGCCCACTCGTCGCGGTAGTGCGCGACATGCGCCCGCATCAGCTGCTCCAGCTCGTCACAGATGCCGAGCGAGTCGTGGACGACGACGTCCCGCACGTGGTCGAGGCCGCCGGGGATCCGCTCCAGCCAGGTCGAGGTCCGCTCCAGGCGGTCGGCCGTGCGGATGTAGAACATCAGGAACCGGTCGATCAGGCGGACCAGTTCGGCGTCCGACAGGTCCTGCGCGAGCAGGTCCGCGTGGCGCGGGGTCGCGCCGCCGTTGCCGCCGACGTAGAGGTTCCAGCCGTTGGCCGTGGCGATCACGCCGAAGTCCTTCGACTGGGCCTCGGCGCACTCGCGCTGGCAGCCGGAGACCGCCGACTTGAGCTTGTGCGGCGAGCGCAGGCCCCGGTAGCGCAGCTCCAGGTCGATCGCCATCTTCACGGAGTCCTGGACGCCGTAACGGCACCAGGTCTGGCCGACGCAGGACTTCACCGTGCGCAGCGACTTGCCGTAGGCGTGGCCGGACTCGAAGCCGGCGTCGACCAGCCGGGCCCAGATCAGCGGCAGTTGCTCGACGCGGGCACCGAACATGTCGATCCGCTGACCGCCGGTGATCTTTGTGTAGAGGCCGAAGTCGCGGGCGATCTCGCCGATCACGATCAGCTTCTCCGGGGCGATCTCACCGCCGGGGATCCGCGGCACGACCGAGTAGGAGCCGTTCTTCTGCAGGTTGGCCAGGAAGTGGTCGTTGGTGTCCTGGAGGGCCGCCTGCTCGCCGTCCAGGACGTAGCCGCTCGCGCCGATCGTCGGGGCGAGGGAGGCGATGATCGAGCCGACGGCCGGCTTGCAGACCTCGCAGCCGTCACCGCCCCGGGCCCCGTCGCGGCCGTGCTGGTCCAGCAGGTCCTGGAAGGTGGTGATGCGCAGCGCGAGGACGATCTCGTACAGCTCCTCGCGGGTCTGCGAGAAGCAGCCGCACAGGCCCTTGTCGACCTCGACGCCGCTGGCCTCCAGCTCGGCGTTGACGAGCTGGCCGAGGACCTTGACGCAGGAGCCGCAGCCGGTGCCGGCCTTGGTGCACTTCTTCACCTCGGGCACGGTCGTGCACTGGTGGTCGGTGACCGCGCCGCGGATCGTGCCCTTGGAGACGTTGTGGCAGGAGCAGACGATCGCGTCGTCCGGCAGCGCCGACGGGCCGAGCTGGACGGACTCACCGGCACCGGCCGGCAGCACCAGCGACTCGGGCGAGACCGGCGGGACCGACCCGGTGAACGCCTTCAGCGTGCCGTACGCCTCCGCGTCGCCGACCAGGATGCCGCCGAGCAGCGTGCCGTCACGGCCGATGACCAGCTTCTTGTACAGGCCCGCGCGGGAGTCGGAGTAGACGACGTCCAGGCAGTCCTCGGCGGTGCCGTGCGCGTCGCCGAAGGACGCCACGTCCACGCCGAGCAGCTTCAGCTTGGTGGACAGGTCGGCGCCGGTGAAGGACGCCTCGTCGGAGGCGATCGTGGCCGCCGCCGTCTCGGCCTGCTCGTACCCCGGTGCCACCAGGCCGTACACCCGGCCGTCGGAGGCCAGCGCGCACTCGCCGATCGCGAAGACGTGCGGGTCGGCGACCGTACGGCACTGCTCGTCCACCGCGATGCCGCCGCGCTCGCCGACCGTCAGTCCGCAGTCGCGGGCCAGCTGGTCGCGGGGCCGCACACCGGCGGAGAACACCACCATGTCGGTGGCGAGTTCGGAGCCGTCGGAGAGCTTCATACCGGTGACGGCGCCCTCGGAGTCGACCAGGATCTCCTGCGTGCCCACGCCCGTGTGGACGGTCAGGCCCATCTCCTCGATGGTGCGCAGCAGCGCGGCACCACCGCCGTCGTCCACCTGGACGGGCATCAGCCGGGGAGCGAACTCCACGATGTGGGAGGTGAGTCCGAGGCCCTTCAGCGCCCCCGCGGCCTCCAGGCCGAGCAGGCCGCCGCCGACCACGGCACCCACCTTGGCCTTCGACTTGGCGTACTCCTCGATCGCGAGCAGGTCCTCGATCGTGCGGTAGACGAAACAGCCCTCGGCGTCCTTGTGGGGAACCGGCGGGACGAAGGGGAAGGAGCCGGTGGCGAGGACGAGGGTGTCGTACGCGAAGACCGCACCGGACCTGGCGGTGACCTCGCGGGCCTCGCGGTCGACGGAGACCGCCGGGTCGCCGACGTACAGCTCGATGCCGTGCGCGGTGATGAACTCCATGTCCGTCATGGACAGGTCCTCAGGGGTCTTCCCCGAGAAGTACGAGGTGAGCGCGACGCGGTCGTAGGCCGGACGCGGCTCCTCGCAGAGGACGACCACGCGGTGCGTGGCGGTCAGGCCGCGCTCGGCGAGCGCCTCGAGGAAGCGCTGGCCGACCATGCCGTGGCCGACGAGCACGATCGTGGGGGTGGCCTCCGTGGCCTCCGGGGTGGCGGTCATCAGGAGCCTCCATCGTTGGTGAGCAGGTGGAGCAGGGGGCCGCCGTCGGAGGGGAGCGGCTCTGCTCCCTCCCAGGCGCGGGCGAGCGCGCCGACGGTGCCGAGTTCGCCGACGAGGACCCCGCCGACCAGGCGGTCGTCGCGGACGACGACCTTGCGGTAGGTGCCGCGGGTGGCGTCGGCGAGCTGGACGACGTCGTCGCCCGGGAGTGCCTCGGTCTCGCCGAATGCGGCGAGGTCGAAGGGGCTGTCGTGCCCCGTGAGGGTGAGCCGGGTCAGCGAGCGCGTGCCGGTGTACTGGGCGCTCGTGTCCCCGGCCAGCAACTCGGCGAGTGTGTCAGCCTGTTCGAGCGCGGGAGTGGCGAGCCCGTAGAGCACTCCGGCGTGCTGGGCGCAGTCGCCGACGGCGTGGATGTACGGGTCGGAGGTGCGCAGCTCGTCGTCGACGACGACGCCCTTGCGGACGTCGAGCCCGGCGGCCTGTGCGAGACCGACCCGGGGGTGGACACCGCAGGCGACGACGACGAGGTCGGCGTCGAGCGCGTACCCGTCGGCCATCTCCACCGAGCGGACCGCGCCGCCGACGCAGCGCACGTCCCGCACGCGGCACTCGGTGTGCACCTCGACGCCCAGGTCGGTCAGATGCCGCTGGACGAGCTTCGAGGCGGCCGGGTCGAGCTGGCGCTCCATCAGCCGCTCGGACTGCTGGGCCAGTACGACCTGTGCGCCGCGCAGGGCGAGCGCCCGGGCCGCCGACACCCCGAGGAGGCCACCGCCCACCACGACGGCCCGCGCGCCCGCCCGGACCGACTTCGACAGCCCCAGGCAGTCGTCCATGGTCCGGAAGGCGTGGACGCCTTCGGGCAGTTCGTGGTTCTCGGTGAACAGCCCCCGCAGCGGCGGCAGTACGGCGTTGGAGCCGGTCGCGAGGACGAGCCGGTCGTATGCGATCACCGTCCCGTCCGCACAGGCGACGGTCCGCTGCTCGCGGTCCACACCGACGACCCGGCCGCGCATGATCCGCGCCGGTGCCGGCAGGGCGATCACCTCCGGGCTGTACCGTCCGGCCAGCACCTCGGCGAGCAGGACCCGGTTGTAGGGCCGGTGCTCCTCCTCGCCGATCAGCAGCGCGGGCGTGCCGAGCTCACCGAGCCGCCGGGCGAGCCGTACGCCCGCGAGGCCGGTGCCGATCACCACCACGCGCTCATTCGAGGTCATGCACTCGAGCGTGCGGTGCCGGTGTTACCCGGCAGCATCACGTCTGTTTCCCACGGGGAACGCTGCCCTCAGCGGGGGAGGGGGCCGGGTGTGAGGGTTCCCGACGTGCGGTGACAGCGGGCTGTGAGGGTTCCCGACGTGCGGGGACAGCGGGCTGTGAGGGTTCCCGGGGTGCGGGGACAGCGGGCTGAGAGGGCGGCGGTACGCGCCTCGCATAGGGTCTCGATCATGCCCGACATATCGCTGACCATGATCGCCCTGCTCTGCCTCGCGGCACTCGCCGCCGGGTGGATCGACGCCGTGGTCGGTGGCGGCGGGCTGCTCCTGCTGCCGGTGCTGCTCCTGGGACTGCCGTCCGGGACGCCCGCCGCGCACGCCCTCGGCACGAACAAGGCGGTCGCCATCGTCGGCACCACGGGCGCGGCGGTGACGTACGCCCGCAAGGCCCCGGTGGACGTGAGGACGGCCGTCCGCATCGGGCTGGCCGCCCTCGCCGGGTCCTCCGCCGGGGCCTTCTTCGCGGCCGGGATGAGCACCGACGTCCTCAAGCCGGTGATCATGGTGGTGCTGCTCGGGGTGGCCGCCTTCGTGATCCTGCGGCCCGCCTTCGGCACGGCCCCCGCGACCGGCCCGGCGGGCCCCCGACGCATCCTCGCCGCGATCGGCCTCGCGGGCCTCGGCATCGGCTTCTACGACGGTCTGATCGGCCCGGGCACCGGCACGTTCCTGGTCCTCGCGCTCACCGCGATCCTCCACCTCGACCTCGTCACGGCGTCCGCCACCGCGAAGATCGTCAACTGCTGCACCAACGCGGGCGCCCTCGCGACCTTCGCCTGGCAGGGCGCGGTCCTGTGGCAACTGGCCGCCCTGATGGCCCTCTTCAACCTGGCGGGCGGCACCCTGGGCGCCCACACCGCCCTGAAGCGGGGCAGCGGCTTCGTCCGCATCGTGCTGCTGACGGTCGTCTTCGCCCTGGTGGGGAACCTGGCGTACGAGCAGTGGGTCGCCTAGTGCCGCGGCGGGCAACGTTTGCCCGTGAAGGAGCGGCGTCCGGTGCGTGCTCCCGGCGTGCCGGCCGGAAGCCCTCGTACTTGGGCGTACTCGGGCTTTCGGCCGGTGCGGCGAGAGGGCGTGCCGGGCGTCGAGACGGGGCGAACGTTGCCTGCCGCGGCACCAGGTTCTGTCTCTTCGCTCAGCGCGGTGTACGCCCCGCCGGTCCTCATCGCGCGCCGTACACCGGCTCCGGCGGCCTCGCCTCCGCGAGGAGCTTGAGCGTGGTCTCCCCGGCCTCCGCCGGGGACCAGCGGGCGCCCTTGTCCGCCGTGGGGCCGGGGTGCCATCCCTCCATGACCGTGATGCGGCCGCCCTCCGCCTCGAAGACGCGCCCCGTCACGCCTGCCGAGGCCGCGGAGCCCAGCCACACCACGAGCGGGGACACGTTCTCCGGTGCCATGGCGTCGAAACCCGCGCCGGGGGCCGCCATGGTCTCGGCGAACGTCGTCTCGGTCATCCGGGTGCGGGCCGCCGGGGCGAGGGCGTTGACCAGGACGCCGTAGCGGCCCATCTCGGCTGCGGCGACCAGCGTCAGCCCGACGATCCCCGCCTTGGCCGCGGAGTAGTTGCCCTGGCCGACGCTGCCCAGCAGTCCCGCCCCGCTGCTGGTGTTGACGACCCGGGCCTGTGGGGCACGGCCCGCCTTGGCCTCCGCCCGCCAGTGGGACGCCGCGTGCTTCAGCGGAAGGAAGTGTCCCTTGAGGTGGACGCGCAGGACGGCGTCCCAGTCGTCCTCGTCGAGGTTCACCAGCGTGCGGTCGCGCAGGAAGCCGGCGTTGTTGACCAGGGTGTCGAGACGGCCGTAGGTCTCGACGGCGGTGCGGATCAGCGAGGCCGCCCCCTCGGTCGTGGCGACGTCCCCGCCGTGGGCGACCGCCTGCCCGCCGCGGGCGACGATCTCTTCGGCGACGAGCCGTGCGGGGCCCGCCTCGGTTCCGGTGCCGTCGCGACCGACACCGAGGTCGTTGACGACGACCTTCGCCCCCTCGGCGGCGAGAGCGAGGGCGTGCGCCCGGCCGAGCCCGCGCCCCGCCCCGGTGACGATCGCGACACGTTCGCTGCACAGTCCGGACATGCTGGGTCCTCTCGTTGGCTGGTCTCGCCGGTTCAGGGGGTCAGTTGCCGGCGGTGGCGGCGTCGAGGAAGGCCGGGCGTTCGCCGCCGCCGTGGACGAGCAGGCTCGCGCCGCTGATGTACGAGGCGCGTTCGGAGGCGAGGAAGACGCAGGCGTCGCCGACCTCGGCGGGGTCGGCCAGCCGGCCGAGCGGCACCGTGCGTCCCACGGCCTCGATGCCGCTCTCGTCGCCGTAGTGCAGGTGTGACAGCTCGGTGCGGACCATGCCGAGGACCAGGGTGTTGACCCTGATGTCCGGGGCCCACTCCACGGCCATGCTGCGGGCCAGGCTTTCCAGCCCCGCCTTGGCCGCGCCGTAGGCCGCCGAGCCCGGGGACGGACGGCTGCCGCTGACACTGCCGATCATGACGATCGAGCCGCCGCCCGGCTGCGAGCGCATCTGCTCGCAGGCGGCGAGGGAGGCGGTCAGGGGGGCCAGCAGGTTCAGCTCGACGACCCGGGAGTGCCGTACGGCTCCGCCCTCCCGGAGCAGCCGGTACGGCGTGCCGCCGGCGTTGTTGACGAGGACGTCCAGCCGGCCGTACTCGCCGCTCACCCGCGCGAAGAACGTGGCGACGGCGTCCCCGTCGCGCAGGTCGACCGGAAGGAACCGGGCCGTGCGGCCGGCCGCTTCGACCGGCTGGTCCGCAGGGTGCCGCGCGCAGGTCACCACCTCGGCTCCGGCCTCCAGCAGAGCCCGTGCGACGCCGGCGCCCACCCCCCTCGTTCCGCCCGTGACCACCGCGACCCGTCCGCTCAGATCGGTGATCGCTGCCATGAGGGACCTCCCGCGACGCGTACTCCGCTGCTACCTTCGTGCCTAACAAACGTTTGGTGGAAAGGTAGCTGATCCGCCCATGGGTGTCTCCACCGCAAGCCCCGAAGAGGGCATCACCGTCATCACCGTGGACTTCCCACCGGTCAACGCCCTTCCCGTACAGGGCTGGTACGACCTGGCCGCCGCGGTACGCGCGGCCGGCGCCGATCCCGGCGTGCGCTGCGTCGTCCTCACCGCCACCGGGCGCGGGTTCAACGCCGGCGCCGACATCAAGGAGATGCAGCGCACCGAGGGCTACACGGCGCTGGTCGGCACCAACCGCGGCTGCTACGAGGCGTTCGCTGCGATCTACGAGTGCGAGGTCCCGGTGGTCGCCGCGGTGCAGGGCTTCTGTGTGGGCGGCGGTATCGGGCTGGTGGGCAACGCCGACTCGATCGTGGCGAGCGACGACGCGTCCTTCGGGCTGCCCGAGCTGGACCGGGGCGCGCTCGGCGCGGCCACCCATCTGGCCCGGCTGGTCCCGCAGCACCTGATGCGGACGCTCTACTACACCTCGCGCACCGTGACGGCCGAGGAACTGCACCGCCACGGCTCGGTGTGGCGGGTCGTACCGCGCGGGCAACTGCACGCCGCGGCCTTGGAACTGGCCAGGGAGATCGCCGCCAAGGACGGACTGCTCATCCGCTTCGCCAAGGCGTCGATCAACGGCATCGACCCCGTGGACGTCCGCCGCAGCTACCGCTTCGAGCAGGGCTTCACCTTCGAAGCCAACCTCAGCGGCATCTCCGACCGGTATCGCGAGGCCTTCGTGTCGGCCGAGCCGTCCGCGGCGGCAGGGCCATCCATGTCGTCCAACTCGTACGAGGGGGAGGCGCGGTGAGCGACAAGACGATGACCGCCGACGAGGTCGTCGCGCGTCTGCGCAGCGGCATGACGATCGGGATCGGCGGCTGGGGGTCCCGGCGCAAGCCGATGGCACTGGTCCGCGCGCTGCTGCGCTCGGACGTCACCGACCTCACCGTCGTCAGCTACGGCGGCCCGGACGTCGGCCTGCTCGCGGCAGCCGGACGGATCCGAAAGCTCGTCGCGGCCTTCGCCACCCTCGACTCCGTCCCCCTGGAACCGCACTTCACGGCGGCACGGCAGCGCGCTGCCTTCGACCTGGTCGAGCTGGACGAGGCGATGTTCATGTGGGGCCTGACCGCCGCCGCGCAGCGGCTGCCCTTCCTGCCGGTCCGGGCCGGGCTCGGCTCCGACGTGATGCGGGTCAACCCGCACCTGCGCACGGTGGTCTCGCCCTACGAGGACGGCGAGGAGTTCGTCGCGGTCCCGGCGCTGCGCCTGGACGCGGCGCTGGTACACCTCAACCGGGCGGACGCCCGAGGCAACGCCCGCTACCTCGGGCCCGACCCGTACTTCGACGACCTCTTCTGCCAGGCCGCCGACGCCGCGTACGTCTCCTGCGAGCAACTCGTCGACACCGCCGACCTGCTGAAGGACGCGGCCCCCCAGTCCCTCCTGGTCGAGCGCGCCTTCGTGACCGGGGTCGTCCAGACGCCCCACGGCGCGCACTTCACCTCCTGCGCCCCCGACCACGACCGCGACGAGCCCTTCCAGCGCGCCTATGCTCAGGCCGCCCGCGCCCCGCAAACCTGGCAGGCCTTCACCGATCGCTTCCTGTCCGCCGACGAAGAGACGTACCAGGCCGAAGTCGCGGCATTCCACGAGGAGCGGGCGTGAACAGTCCTGCGGCGAACGAGACGACGCGCGCCGAGTACTGCGTCGTGGCCTGCGCGGAGGCCTGGCGCCACGCCGGGGAGGTCCTGGCGAGCCCCATGGGCACCGTGCCCACGATCGGCGCCCGGCTGGCGAAGCTGACCTTCGCGCCCGACCTGCTGCTCACCGACGGCGAGGCACTGCTGATCGGCGACGTCCCGGTGCTCGGTGCCCGCGCCCGGGTGGTGGAGGGCTGGCTGCCGTACCGCCGGCACCTGGCCCTCGTGGCCACGGGACGGCGGCACGTGATGATGGGCGCCGCCCAGATCGACCGCCACGGAAACCAGAACATCTCCTGCATCGGCGACTGGGCCCGCCCCGCCCGGCAACTGCTGGGCGTACGGGGCGCACCCGTCAACACACTGAACAATCCGACCAGTTACTGGGTACCCAAGCACTCCCCGCGCGTCTTCGTCGAGCAGGTCGACATGGTCTGCGGAGTCGGCTACGACCGCGCCGCCGAGGCCGGCCCGTCCGCCACCCGCTTCCACCACGTCCCGGAAGTGGTCAGCAACCTGGGCGTCTTCGACTTCGCCACACCGGACCACTCGATGCGGCTGCGCTCGCTGCACCCGGGCGTCACGGTCGGGCAGGTGCTCGAAGCCACCGGTTTCGCGCTCACCGTCCCCGATGACGTGCCGCACACCCGTGAGCCCACCACCGAGGAGCTGCGCCTGATCCGCGAGGTCGTCGACCCGAAGGGCGCCCGCGACCGGGAGGTGCCCGCATGAGCGGCACCGCGATCGCCACGGCCCTCACCGAACTCGTCGGGGTGCGCACCCCCATCGTCCAGACCGGCATGGGGTGGGTGGCCGGGCCCCGCCTGGTCTCCGCCGCCGCCGACGCCGGAGCCCTGGGCATCCTCGCGTCCGCCACCATGACTCCGCGACAGCTGCGCTCGGCCGTGCGCGAGGTGAAGTCCCGCACCGGCGCGCCGTTCGGGGTCAACCTGCGGGCCGATGCCTCAGACGCGGGGGAAAGGGTGCGGATCATCCTCGACGAGGGCGTGAAGGTCGCCTCGTTCGCCCTCGCGCCGAGGCCGGAACTCATCGCCCGCCTGAAGGACGCCGGGGTGGTCGTCATCCCCTCCGTGGGTGCCCTGCGGCACGCCGAGAAGGTCGCGGCCTGGGGCGCGGACGCCGTGCTGGTGCAGGGCGGTGAGGGCGGCGGCCACACCGGCAGCGTCGCCACCACCGTGCTGCTGCCGCAGGTCGTGGACGCCGTCGGCATCCCGGTGATCGCCGCCGGCGGCTTCCGGGACGGACGCGGACTGGTGGCCGCCCTGGCCTACGGCGCCGCCGGCATCGCCATGGGCACCCGCTTCCTGCTCACCTCCGACAGCACCGTCCCCGACGCGGTCAAGGCCCGCTACCTCGCGGCGGGTGTCCAGGACGTCACCGTCACCACCAAGGTCGACGGCCTGCCCCACCGGATGCTGCGCAGCGACCTCGTGGACGCGCTGGAGCGCTCCGGCCGCATGACCTCCCTCCTGCGCGCCTTTCGGCACGTCTCCGCCTTCAAACGGGAGTCGGGCATGAGCTGGGCCGCCCTGGTGCGCGACGGTCTGGCGATGCGACACGGCAGGGAACTGACCTGGAGCCAGGTCCTCCTGGCGGCCAACACCCCGATGCTGCTCAAGGCCGCGATGGTCGACGGCCGCACCGACCTGGGCGTGATGGCCTGCGGACAGGTCGGGGGACTGATCGACGACCTGCCGTCCTGTGCCGAACTCGTCGACCGGATCATGGCGGAGGCACACGTGGCTCTGGGCCGGCTGCCGACGCACGCGTGAGGGTGGCACGTGCGCGGCTCATCGTCGGTCCCGCGGCGCGAGGACCCGCGCCCGGCAGGCGGCCGGGGTGCCCCAGGCGGTGCGCAAGGGGCGGGCCTTGCGGATCCACAGGGACATGTCCAGTTCTTCGGTGTAACCGACAGCGCCGTGGAGTTGCAGGGCGGTCCGCGCCGCCCCGTACGCCGCTTCGCAGGCCGTCACCTTCGCCGCGGCGACCTCCCGGCCCGCCGTGGGTTCGTCCGCCGCCAAGGCGAGGGCGGCGGCGTGGACCAGCGGCTGGGCGAACTCCAGGGCGATGAGGGTGTCGGCCAGGCGGTGCTTCACCGCCTGGAACGATCCGACGGACACCCCGAACTGAGTGCGCTGCCGCACGTACTCCACGGTGCGTTCCAGCAGTTCCCGTCCCAGCCCGAGGGCTTGCGCGGCCGTGGCCAGCGCGGCGACATCCGCGGCGTGCGCGGCGGCCGTCCGCACCGAGGGCCCCTGCTCCAGGACCACTCCGCCGAGCGGGCGGGCCAGGCGCCGCGCCGGGTCGGCCGACGGCTGTACCGGGCCGTGCGACTGCGTGAGGCGTACGGTGTCGCCGTCCACGACGAACACCGCGTCGGCGGCGTCGGCGTCCAGGGCGTAGGGGCTGCCTCCTGGAGTGAGGACGCACAGGGACGCCACGGACTTGCCGGACGCCAGCTGCGGCAGCCAGGCCCGGGCCGTGTGACCCCCGAGCCGGCCCAGCAGGGCACCTGCGGCGACCGTCTCGACCAGTGGACCGGGCACGGCATGACGGCCCAGTTCACCGAAGGCCACGGCCAGTTCGACGGGCAGCGGCCCCAGACCCTCGTGCTCCTCCGGAACGGCGAGGGCGAAGACACCGGCCTGCGCGAGCCGACTCCACAAAACGCGTCCGGGCCCGTGGTCGCCGGTCGCCCAGGACCGAACGACGCCGGGTGTGCCGACGGAGCCGAGCATGCCGTCCAGAGTGCGGGCGAACTCCCGCTGCCCGTCGTCCAGGAGGAACCGCATCACCGGCGTCCCTTCGGCAGGCCGAGCAGCCGCTCGGCGATGATGTCCCGCTGGATCTCGTTGGTGCCCGCATAGATCGGTCCGGCCAGGGAGAAGGTGTGCCCCTCCGCCCAACTGCCGTGTGCCGCCGCTTCGGTGGCCTGGTCGGACAGCTCGCCGCAGGGGCCGAGCAGATCGAGGGCGGTCTCGTGCAGGGCGATGTCCAGCTCGGACCAGAAGACCTTGTTGAGGCTGGACTCGGCGCCGATCGACCCACCGGCGGCGATGCGTGAGGCATGGGCGTAGGTGAACAACTGGTAGGCACGCGCCCCGATCACCGCGTCGGCGACCCGGTCGCGGAGGGCGGTCTCGCAGGAGCAGGAGCAGGAGCAGGAGCAGGAGCGGGAGCAGGAGCGGGAGCCCGAGCCGTGGCCCGAGCCCGAGCCGTGGCCCGAGCCCGAGCCGTGGCCCGAGCCGGACCTGGGACCGGATCCGGAAGCCGGGGCATGGGCGGCTTGCCACAGCGCGGTCAGCCGGTCGGCCGCGGCGGTGAAGCGGCCGGGGCTGCGCAGGGTCAGTCCACGCTCGTTGCCGGTGGTGCTCATCGCGACCCGCCAGCCCTGCCCCGGCTCCCCGATGACGTCCTCGTCCGGCACGAACACGTCGTCGAGGAACAGCTCGGCGAAGGCGGGCTTGCCGTCCAGCCGCCCGATGGGCCGTACGGTGACCCCGTCCGCGTCCAGCGGGAACATCAGATACGTCAGGCCCCGGTGCGGCCGGTCCGCGTCCGGCTCGCTGCGGAACAGGCCGAACGCGCGGTCGGCGAAGGCCGCCCGGGACGACCACGTCTTCTGGCCGCTGATGCGAAAGCCGCCCTCCGTCCGTACGGCGGTGGACCGCAAGGAGGCCAGATCGGAACCCGCCTCGGGCTCGGACCAGGCCTGCGCCCAGATCACCTGGCCGCTCGCCATGGACGGCAGGATCCGCGCACGCTGCTCGTCGGTGCCGTGCTCGAAGAGGGTGGGCGCGAGGAGGCTGATGCCGTTCTGGGAGACCCGGCCCGGCGCACCGGCCTGGTAGTACTCCTCCTCGAAGATCAGCCACTCCAGCAGGGAGGCCCCACGGCCGCCGAACGCCTCGGGCCAGGACACCACCGACCAGCGGTCGGCGAACAGCGTCCGCTCCCACTCCCGGTGGGCCGCGAACCCCTCCGCGGTCTCCAGCGACGGCAGCGGGACGGACGGCACATGGGAGGCGAGCCACTCCCGGGCCCCGGACCGGAAGGCGTTCTCGGCGGCGGTGAAGGCGAGATCCATCAGCGGCGTGCCTCCTTCATCGCCCGCACGTCCATCCCGCCGAGCGAGTCCTCGCTCGTCTCCGCGTTGTGGGCGTGGGCGAGATGGTGCAGCCCGAAGACCGAGTCCAGCCCCGCATGCAGGCCCTGGAGGTCCTCGGCCTGGTTGACGGCCCGCTTGGCCAACGCCAGACCCATGCGGGGCATCTCCGCGACCCGCTCCGCCAACTCCATTGTGTGCCGACCGAGTTCCTCGCGGGGTACGACCCGGTTGACCATGCCGACTTCGTAGGCGCGCTGCGCGGACATCCGGTCGCCGGTGTAGAGGAACTCCTTGGCGACCCGCGGCGGCATCACCCAGGGGTGGGCGAAGTACTCGACCCCCGGGATGCCCATGCGCACCACCGGGTCGGCGAAGAAGGCGTCCTCGGAGGCGACGATCAGGTCGCACACCCACGCCAGCATCAGCCCCCCGGCCACGCACGCCCCCTGCACCGAGGCGATGACCGGCTTGGGCAGTTCGCGCCAGCGCCGGCACATGCCCAGGTACACCTCGGACTCACGGGCGAAGCGGCTCTCGGCCCCCGACTTGTCCGAGTGGTCCCACCACAGCCCGGCCCTGCGGTCGAACGGCAGGTGCGCGTCCCGCTCCGGGGTGCCGATGTCGTGGCCGGCGGAGAAGTGCTTCCCCGCTCCGGCGAGGACCACGACCTTCACCTCGTCGTCGTCCGCAGCGCGGTAGAAGGCCCGGTCCAGGGCGTAGGTCATCGCGGAGTTCTGGGCGTTGCGGTACTCGGGCCGGTCCATCGTCACCAGGGCGACGGTGCCGCGGCGCTCGTAACGGACGGGCTCCGGGGGCGTCGTGCGATCGGCGGGCATCCGCATGCTCCTTCCCTAACAATTGTTTGGTAGGTTAATCTACGGCCCGTCAGCAGTCGAGAGCCGCCGGGAGCCGTCCATGACCTCGGTCCCACCGCCGTACCCGCGCGGCCATGACCTCCTGACCGGCCGCACGGCCGTCGTCACCGCCGCCGCGGGCGCCGGGATCGGCGGCGCGACCGCCCGGCGGCTGCTGGAGGAGGGCGCCCGGCTCGTGGTCTCCGACGCCCACGCCCGCCGGCTGAAGGAGTCGGAAGCGGCACTGGCCGCCGAGTTCGGCGTGGACCGCGTCACCGCACTGCCCTGTGACGTCACGGACGAGGACCAGGTCAGCGCACTGTTCGACCATGCCGAGGAGCGGCACGGACGGCTGGACATCGTCGTGAACAACGCGGGCCTCGGCGGCACCGCAGACGTCGTCGACATGACCGACGAGCAGTGGGACAAGGTCCTCGACGTCACCCTCAACGGCACGTTCCGCTGCACCCGGGCCGCACTGCGCCGCATGAAGGCCTCGGGCGCCGGCGGCGTCGTCGTCAACAACGCCTCGGTGATCGGCTGGCGCGCGCAGCGGGGGCAGGCCCACTACGCCGCCGCCAAGGCCGGTGTCATGGCCCTCACCCGATGCGCCGCGGTGGAGGCCGCCGCCTACGGGGTGCGGGTGAACGCCGTCTCCCCGAGCCTGGCCATGCACCCGCACCTCGCCAAGGTCACCACCCCCGAACTGCTGGAGGAACTGACCGGCCGGGAGGCGTTCGGACGCTACGCCGAACCGTGGGAGGTGGCCAACGTGATCGTGTTCCTGGCCTCCGGCTACTCGTCGTACCTGACCGGCGAGGTCCTGTCGGTCAGCAGCCAGCACCCATGAGGCGAGAATGCTCCGGTGCCGAAACGCAGCGACAGCGACCAGAAGAAGTCCGCGGTGAGTCCGCCCGAGCGGCGCGGGGAGCTGCTGGCCATCGCGGCCCGGGCCTTCGCCGAGCAGGGGTACAACGCCACGACCGTCCGCAAGATCGCGGACGCGGCGGGGATGCTGGCGGGCAGTCTGTACTACCACTTCGACTCCAAGGAGTCGATGCTGGACGAGATCCTCTCCGGCTTCCTGGACGAGCTCTGGGCCCGGTACGACGCCGTGCTCGGCGCCGGGCTCGGACCCCGGGAGACGCTGGAGGCGCTCGTGACCGAGTCCTTCCGGGAGATCGACCGGCACCTCGACGCGGTCGCCATCTACCAGAAGGAGTCCAGGCACCTCGGAGACAGGCCGCGTTTCGCGTATCTCGCCGCGTCGCAGCAGAAGTTCGAGAAGGCGTGGCTGGGCACGCTGGAGCGTGGTGTGGCCGCGGAGGTGTTCCGTGCCGACCTGGACGTGCGGCTCACCTACCGCTTCGTGCGAGACACGGTCTGGGTCGCCGCGTCCTGGTACCGGCCGGGCGGCCGGCACAGTCCCGAGGAGATCGCCCGCCAGTACCTGTCGATGGTGCTGGAGGGCATCGCCCTGCGCGGCTCATGAACAGACCCGCAGCTCGCAGACACCAAGGAGGAGACGCCATGGCCGAGGCCTACATCGTCGAAGCGGTGCGCACACCGGTCGGGCGGCGGGGCGGCGGGCTGTCCGCCGTCCACCCGGCGGACCTCGGAGCGCATGTGCTGACCGCCCTGATGAAGCGATCCGGCGTCGACCCGTCCGCCGTGGAGGACGTGGTGTTCGGCTGCCTCGACACCGTCGGCCCGCAGGCCGGTGACATAGCCCGCACCTGCTGGCTGGCCGCCGGGCTGCCGGAGGAGGTGCCGGGTGTGACGGTCGACCGCCAGTGCGGCTCCTCGCAACAAGCCCTGCATTTCGCCGCACAGGGCGTCCTCTCCGGCACCCAGGACCTCGTCGTGGCGGGCGGTGTGCAGAACATGTCGCAGATCCCCATCGCCTTCGCCACCCGTCAGGCCGCCGCACCGCTGGGCCTGACCGAGGGCCCGTTCGCCGGCAGCGCGGGCTGGCGGGCCCGCTACGGCGACCGGCCGGTCAATCAGTTCCTCGGCGCCGAGGAGATCGCCCGCAAGTGGGACATCACCCGAGAGGCCATGGAGGAGTTCGCGCTGCGCTCCCACCAGCGCGCGATCCGGGCCATCGACGAGGGCCGCTTCGACCGGGAGATCGTCGCGTGCGGGGACGTGGTCCACGACGAGGGACCCCGCCGCGACACCAGCCGGGAGAAGATGGCGGGACTGCAGCCGCTGATGGAGGGCGGCCGGCTGACCGCTGCGTTGTCCTCACAGATCTCCGACGGCGCCTCGGCCATGCTCCTCGCGTCGGAGCGGGCCGTACGGGAGCACGGCCTGACCCCGAGGGCCCGTGTCCACCACCTCTCGGTGCGCGGTGAGGACCCGATCCGCATGCTGTCCGCCCCGATCCCGGCGACGGCGTACGCCTTGAAGAAGTCCGGCATGACGCTCGACGAGATCGACCTGGTCGAGATCAACGAGGCCTTCGCCTCGGTGGTGCTGGCCTGGACGAAGGAGACCGGCGCCGACCCCGGGAAAGTCAATGCCAACGGCGGCGCCATCGCCCTCGGCCACCCGCTCGGCGCCACCGGGACCCGGCTGGCCACCACGCTCCTGCACGAGCTGGAACGCACCGGCGGGCGCTACGGACTGCAGACGATGTGCGAGGGCGGCGGCCAGGCGAACGTGACCATCATCGAATGCCTTTGACACGCGCCGGCCGGTGCGTCACGGACCGTGATCTACTTCTCGCCATGGTGTCGATCGACGAGAAGCCGGAGTCATGATCCCTCACCCGGAGCACTGCTGCGAGGTGATGACCGACCGCGTGAACGTGCGCTGCGACCGGCACGACGATCCCTTCGACTGCCCGGACGCGCTGGTCGACTTCATCGCGAAGTTCCAGGAGTACGGGCTGATCATTCACGACGGCGGCAGGTCGAGCATCACGATCGAGTTCTGTCCCTGGTGCGGACGGCGCCTCCCCGGGTCGCAGCGGGACCGGTGGTTCGACGAGCTGGAGCGCCGCGGGGTCGATCCGGGGGAGGACGAGGTCCCCGCCGACTTCCAGGACGGCCGCCGGCTCACCTCCCCACGCCGGGAGCAGCGGACCAGCAGAGCCTCAAGAGACCAGCTGCCCGCCCGAGGAGGCGTGCGTCGACCGGTCAACGGTTCGGTCGCCGGGCGTGGGCCTGGTCGGTCGAGCCGCGTTCCGTATCCCTCGCTCAGCACAAGCGCGGCCCCGGCATCGAACAACCGCTCTCGCAGGGAGCCCTCATCAGCCATAGACAGTGTCTACCCGCCGGGAGTCTCTGAAGCCGGGCGGCGCTGTGGAGCGCCGCCCGATGAGTATTTCGGCGCGCTCACGCGTGGTGGTGAGTGTCAGCCGTCGCGAACAACCGAGCAACCGGCGGGCGCGAGCCCGGCCCGCACCTGAGCGAAGAGAGACCACGCACATGGACGTCAGCGCCCACATCGAAGCCGTCTACGACAACCTCCGCCGACGCGACCCCGGCGAGACGGAGTTCCACCAGGCGGCACAGGAAGTCCTGCACTCGATGGGGCCCGTGCTCCAGGCGCACCCGGAGTACGTCGAGGCCCGCATCGTGGAGCGGCTCTGCGAGCCGGAACGGCAACTGATGTTCAGGGTCCCGTGGGTGGACGACCAGGGCACGGTACGAGTCAACCGCGGCTTCCGGGTGGAGTTCAACAGCGCCCTCGGGCCGTACAAGGGCGGCCTGCGCTTCCATCCCAGCGTCAACCTCGGCATCGTCAAGTTCCTCGGCTTCGAGCAGATCTTCAAGAACGCGCTGACCGGCATGGCGATCGGCGGCGGCAAGGGCGGCGCGGACTTCGACCCCAAGGGCCGCTCGGACGGCGAAGTGATGCGCTTCTGCCAGGCGTTCATGACGGAGCTGTACCGCCACCTCGGCGAGCACACCGACGTGCCCGCCGGGGACATCGGCGTGGGCGCGCGCGAGATCGGCTACCTCTTCGGCCAGTACAAGCGGATCACCAACCGCTACGAGGCCGGCGTCCTCACCGGCAAGCCGGTCGGCTGGGGCGGCTCCCACGCCCGTACCGAGGCCACCGGCTACGGCGCGGTGTACTTCGCCCAGGAGATGCTCGCCACCCGGGGACAGCACCTGGACGGGCGTCGCGTGGTGATCTCCGGGTCGGGGAACGTGGCCGTGTACGCCGCCGAGAAGGTGCACGCGCTGGGCGGCACAGTGGTGGCCTGCTCGGACTCCTCCGGCTACGTGGCCGACGAGGACGGCCTCGACCTGGAGCTGCTCAAGGAGGTCAAAGAGGTGCGCCGGGCGCGCATCTCCGCCTACGCCGAGGCCCGGCCGGCCGCGCGGTTCTCCGCCCGCGGCTCGGTCTTCGACGTGCCGTGCGACATCGCCCTGCCGTGCGCGACCCAGAACGAGCTGAACCAGCAGGACGCCGTGGCCCTGGTGAAGAACGGCGTGCTCGCCGTGGCCGAGGGAGCCAACATGCCCTGCACGCCCGACGCGGTCGAGGTGTTCCGGGACGCCCGGATCCTGTTCGGCCCGGGCAAGGCTGCCAACGCGGGCGGGGTCGCCACCTCCGCGCTGGAGATGCAGCAGAACGCCGCCCGTGACAGCTGGACCTTCGAGAGGACGGAGGACCGGCTCGCCGGCATCATGCGGCAGGTGCATTCCCAGTGCCGTGTCACCGCCGCGACCTATGGGGGAGACCCCGATGACTACGTGTTCGGCGCCAACGCCACCGGCTTCCTCCGCGTGGCCGAGGCGATGACCGCCCAGGGAGTCGTCTGAGCGCCGAAGGACACGGCGGCGTGTGTCTCCGGGGGCGAGCCGGGAGCGCTCCTCGCCCGTTCGCCGACGGCCGTGCCGGCGGGGTAGCGGCCGTCGGGGCACGGAGCCCGCGCCCGGTTCCGGCGAGCGCTTCCGTCAGCAGCACGAGCGGGCCTCTTCCCCGGTCCGGGGCAGGTGGTAGAAGCCGGTCGCCGTGCCGCACAGCAGCGCCTGCTTCTCGTCCTCGGAGAGGCCGTGCAGCAGCTCGTCCACGGTGGCCGCCCAGCGCGCCCAGCCGCCGGCCAGGACGCAGACGGGCCAGTCGGAGCCGAACATGAGCCGGTGCGGGCCGAAGGCGGCCAGCAGCGTGTCCCACACCGGCCGGATGTCGGCGACGGTCCACTCGTCGTGGTCTGCCTCGGTGATCAGCCCGGAGACCTCGCACCGCACCTGCGGGAAGCCGGCCAGCACGCGCACCCCGCGCTGCCAGTCGGACAGCGTGCCGCGGCGGGCGTGCGGACCGATGGGCGGCTTCCCCGCGTGGTCCAGGACCAGCGCTAGCTCGGGGAAACGCCGGGCGAGGCGGATGGCCTGCGGGAACTGGTGACTGCGGATCAGCACGTCGTAGCCGATGCCCCGGTCCTGGACGGCGCGCAGCCCCCGTTCGACGGCCGGCTGCTGCAGCCACTGCGGATCGGGCTCCCCCTGCACCAGGTGTCGCACGGCGCGCAGGTACGAGCCCCCGATGCCGGCGCGCAGCGCGTCGAGCCTGTCCCCGGCATCGGCCGCGGTGAGATCCGTCCAGCCGACGACCGCGCCGATCAGCGGATCCTCTTCCGCCAGGACGAGCAGGTCCGCCGTCTCCGGCACGGACGCGATGCACTGCACGAGCACCGTACGGCTCAGCCGCCGGCCCGCGACCGGCAGGCCCGCCGCCCGGCGCAGGTCCTGGACACCGTAGGAGCGGCGGATGGGTTCCAGGCCGGACTCGTCCAGCCAGGGCTGCGGACGCCGGTCCAGGTCCCACACATGGTGGTGCGAGTCGACCAGGGGCAGGGCCTCGGGCACGGACGTATCCGGCGCCGGTGGATCCAGCGGGACGTACGCCGATGACATGGGATGAATTAGCAGGGATGCTGCGCTGCTTGTCCAGGGTGTGGACAGCAAGAGCCTTGCAGGCGGGCATCGCTCATGCAGAGGCGGTTCCGGAGGGCCGCCCGCCCCCTCCGGACATCGGATGTCTGGTCGAGGTGTCTGCGCCTCAGGCCTGGTCGCCGGAGCGCTTGTCCCGGACCCGCTGGGCCACGTCGCGCAGCTTGACGTTGTGGTGCTGGGAGATCTTGCGCAGCACGTTGAACGCGTCCTCGTCGCTCATCCCGTGGCGTTCCATGAGGATGCCCATGGCCTCGCCGATGGCGTGCCGGGTCTCCAGCGCGTGTTCGAGCTGGTCGATGGTGCGGGCGTCCGCCAGGGCGACGGCGGCGTGCGAGGCCAGCAGCCAGCCGGCCGTCGCGATGTCCTCGGTGAAGGCGCCCGGGCGGCGGGCGTACAGGTTGAGCGCGCCGAAGTCCTGTTCGTGGGTGTAGAGCAGGACCCCGGTCATGCTGCCGATGCCCAGCTCGCGGGCGGCCTCGGCGTACCGGGGCCAGTCCGGCTGCGGCTGGGTCATGTCCACGACCCGGAACACGCGCTCGTCGTCCGCGCGGCGGGCGAGGTCGAAGCACGGCCCCTCACCCAGCTCACCCTGCAGACGGTCGGACTCCTGGACCATGTCGCCGTACGAGGACAGCGTGACGGCACGACCCTTGCGCACGGCGAGGATCCCCGCCGCGTCACAGCCGTCCACCAGCCGCACGGCCGACGCCGCGATCTCGTCCAGCGTCTGCTGCACGGACTCCTGCTTCAGCAGGGTCCGCGCGAGCACGGCCATTTCCTCGGCGAACTTCTGCCAGTCCATGCGTCACCGCCCGCGTCGATCACCAGTACGGCCACCCTACGCACACCCTGGTCCCTCGGCGTCGAAGGCGCCAGGAGTGTGGCGCGCGCCTCGGGGCCGTCCGGCCCCCCGACCGAGGGGGACAGCGCTCGTGGGCGCCGGCCGCGGCAACGAGATCGCACATCAGGCGTGTTGCCGCCGCCCCCGTCCCATAACCTCGTGCGTGGGGACGCCGGAGGCCTGGCGTGTCCGCCGTGAGGAGGCCATGGTGCTCGACATGCGCGCGGGCGGGCGGTTGCTCGCGGGCGCCGTGCTGGCGGTCTGCGTGGTGCTGATCGGCCCCAGCGCACCGAACGGTGCCCTCTTCGCCGGTGCGCAGCCCGCCGTAGCCGCCCGGGACGCCGTGCCGAACCGGGTCATGACGTGGAACATCTGCAACCCCTGCGAGGCGAGCGACGTCGACAAGGCCGCGGAGATCGCCGCGTACGCGCCCCAGGTCATCGGCCTGCAGGAAGCGTGCGTGCGGAACGTCGAGAGGATCCGGGAGTACCTGGAGAACCTGCACGGGCTGGTCTACCACGTCGAGTACGGCTCCGTGCTGCGCAAGTGGGGCCGCTGCGGGGGAGCGCCGTGGAGTCCGGGAGCCTTCGGCCAGGCGATCCTCTCGGCCGCCCCGATGACGGACCGGGTCGCCGTGGAGTATCCCGACGGCGGCTCCGAGGACCGCGGCTACATGGCCGTCACCACCACGGTGGACGGCCGGCCCGTGCGGGTCTTCAACACCCACCTCGCCCAGCGGCGCCAGGAGACCGTCCGGGCCGAACAGACCCACGTGCTGGCATCGGCGGTCGCCCGGCACGACCGCGCGATCCTCCTCGGCGACCTCAACGCCGTGCCGGACGCCCCCGAACTGTCCGGCATCTGGGCACTGGCCACGGACGCCGACCCGCAGTGCCGTCCGTCACCCACCGGCGACTGCCGGCCGACGACCGACTGGCAGAGCAAGTTCGACTACGTCTTCCTGCGGGGCCTCGTCGCCCTCAGGCACCATGTGCACCCCACCCCGTACTCCGACCACAACCTGCTGTCCGCCGACGTCGACGTGACATGAGTGCCCGACCGGTCGGTCGCCCACCCGGAAACCCCAGGTCAGCGGCCCGCTCCGGCCGCAGGTGGCAGTGATGTCGCTGTTCCGCGTGGAATCCTCCCCCGTCTGGGAATACGGGGAGGGCGAGCAAGCAGGACATGCCGGCCTACGGGACGCCGGCCGGATCACCAGGGAGGCCGCGATGGCGGGGCCGCAGCCCACGGAGGCCGCTCACGGGCCGTCCGTGCCGACGGCGTCCATCGCGCCCGCCGTACCGCTGGACGCCATCGGTGCCGGCGCCTACATCGTGGACGAGCAGGGCTGCATCATCGCCGTGAACGCCCACGCCGAGCAGATCCTGGGCCGACCCGCAGCCGAGCTGATCGGACACGACGCGCACGACCTGCTGCACCGCGGCCCGCAGGGGCAGCCCCTGCCGAGAACCCAGTGCGCCATGCGGCAGGCCTTCCACGCCGGGCGCACCGCCCAGGCCGACGAGGACTACTTCGCCCACGCCGACGGCACCGTGCTGCGCATATCCTGGCTGATCACGCCGTACGACATCGGTGACCGCCACGGCGGCACGCTTGTCGTCTTCCACGCCCCCGACCCCGCGCGCCGGACCGAGCCGCAACCGGAGCCGGCGGAAGAACCGCTGTCGGAGCTGGCACGGCTCGCCCTCCTGGCCGAGACCACCACACAGCTGACCTCCACGCTCGACGTCGACGAGGCGCTGCGGCGGCTGGTGACCCTGGTCCTGCCCCGCCTGGCCGACTGGGTGATCGTCGACCTGATCACCGAGCGTGACGAGGTGTGGCGCACCGTCGTGGTCCACGCCGACGGCGAGACGCTCACGCACCACGAGGACCTCCGGGGACCGATGCCGCCCATCCCCGAGGAATCCCCGATGCCCCTGTCCAAAGCCCTGCGCGGGGTCGCCTCGAACCTGGCCGGCCCGCAGACCTACCAGGGAGCGCCGGACTCCGGCATCGCGGTCGAGCAGCGCCGCCTGTTCGACGTCACGGGGATGCACTCCGCGGCCATCGCGCCCATCCGCAGCACCCGCGCCGTGCTGGGAGCGCTGACCCTGGGCCGCGGCGAGAACCCGGCGGACTTCACACCCGCGGACCTCCCCCTGATCGAGGACATCGCACGCCGGGCCGGCCTGGCCCTGGACAACGCCCGCCTCTACCAGCGTCAGCGCAAGGTCGCCGAGACCATGCAGAACCACCTCCTGCCGCAGATGCCGGGCCTCTCCGGTCTGGAGATGACCGTCCGCTACCTGCCCGCACCCGACGCCTCCCAGGTCGGCGGCGACTGGTACGACGCCTTCTCCTTGGCCGACGCCTCCACCGCCCTCGCCATCGGCGACGTCGTCGGCCACGACCTGGAGGCGGCGGCCGGCATGGCGCAGGTCCGCAACATGCTCAGGGCCTACGCCTGGTCCCAGCACGAGCCGCCCAGCCGGATCGTCGAGCGGCTCGACGAGGCGATCCAGCACATCACCGACGTCACCATGGCCACGACGATCTTCGCCCGCGTCGAACCGGCCGACGACGGCCACTGGCAGCTGTCCTGGACCAACGCCGGCCATCCTCCGCCGCTGCTGATCAGCCGGGACGGCCTGGCCCGCTACCTCACCGACGGTCACGGCATCCTGCTGGGCACCCAGACCGGCACCCGGCGCCCGGACGCCACGGCGCAGCTCCCGCCCGGCTCCACCCTGGTGCTCTACACGGACGGCCTCGTCGAAGCGCCCCGCCGCACCCTCGACGAGGGGCTGGAACGGCTGCGCCAGCACGCCGCCGCCCTGGCCCACCGGCCCCTGGCCTCGTTCACCGACCAACTCCTGCGCCGCGTCCGCCCCGCGGGCAACGACGACGACGTCGCCGTCCTGGCCGTGCGCGTCCCCATCGGCTGACCGGGACGGATCACACGCCTGCGGCCGAACGGCCCCGGACGCCCGCGTCGCGCCTCCCGACGTCCCGGGACCATGTCCCGGCTGCGCTACGAGGAACGCCGGCCGTGCGGGCGGCAGGGGCGGACGGCCTCCACTGCCCCGACCTTCCGTCCTTCTCATCCGCCCCGAGTGCTCTCCCTTCTCGCCGCGAGGAACCGGCGCAGCACCGGCCACCCCCGTCACGGAACGCCTCCTCGCACCCTGTGCGGGCGCCACGGCTCCGGCACCACCCGCAGCACACCGCGGGAGGGCGTACCCCCCCCGGCGGCGATATTCGCTGTCGCGGGGCCCGGTGTGACGCACATACTGACGCGGTGCAACCAGTGACACTTGAGACCGGGCGTCTGGTGCTGAGGCCCTTCGGGCCGGGCGACGTGGACGCGGTGTACGACGCCTGCCAGGACGAGGACATCCAGTTCTACACGCCGGTACCGGTGCCCTTCGGGCGGGCGGACGCCGAGAAGCGGGTCCGCGAGGAGTGGCCCGAGGGCTGGGCCCTCGACAAGGACTACGTCCTCGGAGCGTTCCGAAAGGACAACGCTGCGCTCGTCGGGTCCTACTGCCTGACCAAGGTGAGCGCGGGCGTCTACGAGCTCGGCTACTGGGCGGTCAAGGAGCAGCGCGGCCGGGGCTATTCGGTCGAGGCGGCGCGGGCGCTGTGCGACTGGGGGTGGGCCCGCCTCGACGTCCACCGCATCGAATGGTGGGCCATGACAGGCAACACCGGCTCACGTGCCGTCGCCGAGAGACTGGGCTTCACCGTCGAAGGGACGCTGCGCAGCCGTGGCATCGCCAACGACGGCGAACCGCACGACTGGTGGGTCGGTGGGCTGCTGCGGGCCTGAGGGGCAGCGCGTGGGCCGGTCTTCGTGGCCGCCGGCGCGGTTCCGGGACTCCGTCACGACCCTTCGCAGGAGGCCACGGTGAGGGTGGGGACCGGGCAGACCCGGCTCGTGGTGCTGCGGGGCAACAGCGGATCGGGGAAGTCGTCCATCGCGGCCGGACTGCGGGAGAGGTTCGGGAGGGGGCTGGCGCTGGTCGGCCAGGACAACCTGCGCCGCGTCGTGCTGCGGGAGAGAGACCGGCCGGGTGCGGCGAACATCGGTCTGATCGACCTGACGGCCCGCTATGCCCTCGACGCCGGGTACCACGTCGTCGTCGAGGGGATCCTGTACGCCGACCACTACGGCGAGATGCTCACCCGGCTGAGCAGCGACCACCGCGGGCCGACCCACGTCTACTACCTGCATGTGCCGTTCGAGCAGACCCTCGTCCGCCATGCCACCAAACCGATCGCGAACGAGGTCGGCGAGTCGCAGCTGCGTGAGTGGTACCGGGAACTGGACCTGCTGCCCGGTGGCGTCGAGACCGTCATCGGTGCCGACAGCACCCTGCGGGAGACCGTCGACCGCATCATGCTCGACACGGGCCTGGCCGGTCTGCCCGCGATCGACCGCTAGGTGCCGCGGCACCAGCCCGCCTCACCCGTCCGTACGTGCCGGGCAGGGCGCGGGGGGTGCGGCGCGGTGAGGATGGGCGGTGCCGGGTGCCCGCGCCGGCAGCTCCGTGCTGCCCGGTGGGACGCGCGGCTGTCGCTGCCGGTACGCGCGAGGGAGAGGTATGACCGAGACCGACGAGGCCGGGGCCTTCTCTGCCGGGGCCGCCTGGCCCGCGGAACACCGCGACCCGAGGACGGGCATGGTCGACCTCCGGCGCGTCGGGGCGAACCCGGACCACTGGTACCCGGTCGCCCTGTCGAAGAAGGTGCGGACCAGGCGAGCGTTCGCGACGGCGTTCGCCGGGGAACGCATCGCGCTCTACCGCGGGGAGAGCGGCTCCGTGTACGCCTTGGAGGACCGGTGCGCCCACCGCCAGGTGCCGCTGAGCATGGGGGTCGTGGAGGGCGAGACACTCCGCTGCTGCTACCACGCGTGGGCCTACCGCGGTGACGGCCGCATCTCGCAGATCCCGTACCTCTCCAAGGGCGACGGCCGGCCGCCGCGCGGTGTGCGCGGCTACCCGGTGCGCGAGGCCTACGGCCTGGTGTTCGTGTTCCCCGGCGATCCGGAGAAGGCCACCGCCACCCCGCTGCCCGACCTGCCGGCGTTCGGCTCCCCGCGGTACAGGACGATGACGTACTCCCGCACCGTGCGCTGCCACTACTCGTTCATGCACGAGAACCTGCTCGACATGAACCACCAGTTCCTGCACCGGGGCGTGGTCGGCAGACTCCACCCCGAACTGCTCGACTCCCGTACCGACGAACGGTCGGTGGAGGCCAGGTACCTGTTCAGCCACACCGGGGGCAGGCGGAACCGCGGGGCCAGTCTGCTGGCCTCCGAGGGCATCGGAGGCAGCGACTCCCGCGACGTCATGACGATCCGCACCGAGTACCCGTACCAGACCCTCGACCTGGTCCCGGAGAACGCCGAGCGGCCGGCCTTCCGCCTCTGGGTCGCGTACGTGCCCGAGGACGCCGAGCAGCGCCGGTGCCACACCTTCGGCCTGCTCATGATCGAGAAGCCGCGCGTCCCCGGTGCCCTGCAACTGGCCTGGCCTCTCATCAGGCGCTTCACGGAACGGGTGTTCGCCGAGGACAGGATGGCCGTCGAGGCCGAGCAGCGGGCCTGGGACGAGCAGGGACAGGACCGTAACCGTGAGGTCTTCTCCCTGATCCTGGACGTCCGCGAGGTGCTGCGCACCAACGGCGTGCCGATCCGCCCCCGGGCCGGCGCGTGCGCCGCGGCCTCGCTGTGCGACGGGCAGGACCGCGGTCCGACGGCGGTGACGGGCATCTCCTAGCGATCGCACGCGGAGCGGTGCGGTTCAGGCGAAGAAGTCCCTCAGCCCCGGGCTGAGTTCGGCGGGTCCTTCGGTGGGGGGAGTGATGCGCAGGCATCCGGCAGGGTGACCACCCGGGCGGCAGGACGGCCAGGCGTGAGAGCTCAGGCGGGCGAGACGGGTCGGCGTCAGAATGATGGCCCCGCCGCGCGTCGAACGGCCGGGGCTCACGTTCCGGCGGGTCCGACAGCCGCCCTCACGGGCGAGGGTTGGTGCGGCGCCACCGCGGGCGGGCGTCGTAGCCCCGGCGTCCTGCCACCGACGCGCAGCGTGGGCACTGGCGCCGTACCCGGTCCGCGGCGCCACCGGACTCCGGGAAGGTGTCCGGCCGGCCCACGTGCGGGAAGCGCACCAGCCGGGAGCGGCTGAGGGACAGGCCGCAGACCGTCTCCTTGCGGCCCGGCTCCCAGGCGTGCACCTCACCGGACGGCAGCCGGCGCCGGCCCTCCTCCTCGTCGGTCCACTGCCCGGACGCAGCGACGGCGTACCGCTTCGTGCCCGCCACGGCGGGTCAGCCGGCCGGGTGCTCGACGCGCAGCCGCACCTGTTCCTCCAGCCGTCGCAGACTGGTGTCCAGCGCGTCGGCGACGGCCTGCTCGCCCGGGTCATGGCCCTGCTCGAAGAACGACAGGTGCACGGTGACCTCGCTGGCGCCGCCGTCGAGCCCGGCGACCTGGAGCCAGCCCGCGTAGCCGCCCTGGTCGCGGGTGCCCCACTCGAGCCGCATCTGCTCCGGCCGGGCGCGCAGCAGGGCGGAGGTGTCCTCGTCGGTGCGGTCCTCGTGCACGGTGACGGCCGGCAGCTCCCCGGCCTCCACATGGAGGTCCTCCGGCAGCCAGCTGTCCAGCCGGCCGACGTTCGCGGCCTGGTCGAAGACGTGCTCGGGCTGGGCGGGCATCGTGCGGGAACGTTCGTACTCGGTCATCGCCTTACCGGCCTCATCTCGGGGTCACAGCCCGCACCGTGTTCCCGTCTCGGCCCGGGCCCAATCGCGAAAGGCCCCGCCCGCACGGGTGCGGACGGGGCCTTCCACCGGTAGGTCAGAACCTCGGCTGCGGGGTCTGCGCCTGGACGAGTTCGTCCGCCTCCGCCTGCGTCTCCACGGACGGCGGGGAGCCGGCCAGGGGCTTGTTGGCGGTCTCGCGCATGCACAGCACGGCGATGACACCGACGACCGCCGCGCCCGTGGCGTAGTACGCGGGCATCAGCGTCGAGCCGAAGGCACTGATCAGGGCGGTGATCACCAGCGGTGTCGTACCGCCGAAGATCGAGGTCGCCAGGTTGTAGGCCACCGAGAGCGAGCCATAGCGCACCTGCGTCGGGAAGATCGCCGGGAGCGCCGCCGACATGGTGCCGAGCATCGCCACCAGTGAGAGCCCCATCAGCAGCAGCCCCAGGGTGATGAGGACGACGCTGCCCTGCCGGATGAGCAGGAACGACGGCAGGGACAGGAACAGGAAGCCGAGCATCCCCGCCATCAGCAGCGGCTTGCGTCCGAAGCGGTCCGAGAGCCGCCCGACCTGGTTGATGACGCACATCTGCAGCACCATCACGACGAGCAGGATCAGCAGCCCGTGATCGGTGCCGTAACCCAGTTCGTCGGACAGGTACGTCGGCATGTACGACAGCAGCATGTAGTCGGTGATGTTGTACGCCGCGACCAGCGCGAGGCACAGCAGCAGCGGCCGCCAGTACCGGGTGAAGATCTTGCCGAGGTCGGCGGCCGCCGAGGTCTCCACGGCGTCGGCCGCCTCGCTCGCCTTGGCCTGCCCGCCCTCCAGCTTCTGGAAGGCGGGCGTCTCGTCCAGCTTGAGCCGCAGGTAGAGGCCGATGAGGCCGAGCGGGGCCGCGACCAGGAACGGCACGCGCCAGCCCCACGACAGCATCTGGTCCTCGCTGAGGAGCATCTGCAGGACCACGACGAGGCCGGAGGCCCCGACGTAGCCGGCGAGCGTGCCGAGCTCCAGGAAACTGCCGAAGAAGCCGCGCCGCTTGTCGGGCGCGTACTCGGCGATGAACGTCGAGGCGCCCCCGTACTCGCCGCCGGTCGAGAAGCCCTGCACCAGCCGGAAGAAGATCAGCAGGGCCGGCGCCCACAGCCCGATCACGGCGTGTGAGGGAACCAGTCCGATGGCGAAGGTCCCCACCGCCATCATGATCATCGTGAGGGAGAGGATGCGCTTGCGCCCCAGCTTGTCCCCGAGCGGCCCGAAGACCATGCCGCCGAGCGGACGCACCAGGAAGGCCACCGCGAAGGTCGCGAAGGAGCCGAGCAGCTGGGCGGTGTCGCTGCCGGACGGGAAGAAGACCCGTCCGATGGTCGACGCCAGATAGCTGTAGATGCCGAAGTCGTACCACTCCATCGCGTTGCCGAGGGCGGCGGCCTTGGTGGCGCGCTTGACCGCCGCCTCGTCGGTCACCGTGATGTCGCTTCGGCGCAGCTTCGGGTGACGTCGTTTCTCGACCGCCCGGAACAGCACCCGGTGTCGTTTCACAGCCGCGGGATCCACCGACTCGTCGTTGTCGGTCGCCGCCATCACGTGGTTCCTTTCGCCGGTCGCATTCCCAAGCACAACGCCTGCACAGATCTCGCGCGCTCAAACTGACCCCTTCGCGCGGCGGCGGTCGATCACGGCACGTGAGGCACGGGTGCTCAGGGACGAGAGGCGGCCCACCGTGCCGTCCGGGAGGATCTCGGAGACGGGTGTGTGCCCGGGCCCCGGCGGGGGAACTTGGTCCGCCGGGTGCGTGCCTGGTGAGAGGAGCCCAAGTGACAGCGTCAGCGGCGGGCGGCCACGACCGGGGAACGCAGGAGGACGGGTACGAGCCCGACCCGAACCGCTGGCGGGCCCTGTGGGTCACCCTGGTGGCCGGCTTCATGAGCCTGCTGGACGTCTCGATCGTGGCCGTCGCCCTGCCCACCGTCCAGCAGCAACTGCACGCCTCCGCCGCCGAGGTGCAGTGGGTGGTGTCCGGCTACGCCCTCTCCTTCGGCCTGGCCCTCGTCACCGCCGGCCGCCTCGGCGACGCCCTGGACCGGCGGCGCATCTTCCTCGTCGCCCTCAGCGGCTTCGTGCTCTTCAGCGCCGCCTGCGGAGCGGCCCCGAACATCACCCTGCTGGTGGTGGCCCGGCTCGCCCAGGGCCTGGCGGCCGGCTTCATGGCCCCGCAGAACTCGGCGCTCATCCAGCAGATGTTCCGGGGCGGCGAGCGCGGCCGAGCCTTCGGCTTCTTCGGCGCCACCGTCGGCATGTCCTCCGCCGTCGGCCCCCTCACCGGTGGCCTGATCCTCGCCCTGGCCGACGGAGCCCAGGGCTGGCGGTGGATCTTCTACGTCAACGTGCCCATCGGCATCCTCGCGGTCCTCCTCGGCCGCCGCCTGCTGCCCCGCACCCCGCGCTCCGGCCGGGAACACGTCGACCTGCCCGGCGTGGCGCTTCTCGGACTCGGCGTCCTCGCGCTCATGTATCCGCTGGTCCAGGCCGAGACCGGCGGCCTGGCCCGGCTCTGGTGGCTGTTCCCGGCCGGGGCCGGACTCCTCTTCGTCTTCAGCCGCTGGCAGCGCCGCCTCGTGGACCGCGGCACCCAGCCGCTGCTCGACCCGCGGTTGTTCACCAGCGTCCGCGGCTATGCCATCGGCGCGGGCGTCGGCACGCTCTACTTCATCGGCTTCAGCGGCGTCTGGCTGGTCTTCGCCCTCTTCTACCAGCACGGTCTCGGCTTCTCCCCGCTCGAGTCGGGCCTCGCCGTGACGCCCTTCGCCCTCGGCTCGGCCTGCGCGGCCGCCGCCTCCGGACGGCTGGTGGACCGGCTCGGCCGCCTGCTCACCGTGGGCGGGCTCACGGGCGTGATCCTCGGGCTGGGCGGCACCGCGCTGCTGCTGCGCTTCGCGCCCCTGGACATCGCCCCCTGGATCGCCGCCCCGGTCATGTTCCTCGGCGGGCTGGGCGGCGGGTGCGTGATCTCGCCCAACATCACCATGACGCTGCGCGACGTGCCCGTGCACATGGCGGGAGCGGCGGGCGGCGCCCTCCAGACCGGTCAGCGCCTCGGTGCCGCGGTGGGCACCGCCGCCCTGCCCGGCCTCTTCTACCTGGTGCTCGGCAGCAGGAGCGACGACTTCCGGGGAGCCCTCTTCCTCGCGATGGCAGCCGGGATCGTCGGCATGGCCGCGTCCCTGGCCCTCGCGGCCTACGACTGGCGGCGCGACCGGTGCTCGCGGGAGCCGCACCGCCCGTGCCCGGACGATGTCGCCCACAGTCCCGTGCACGCCCGGCAGAGCTGAGCCTCAGGCGCTCATGGGACCTGCGGCTGAGGCTCCCGCCGGGCGGGCGGGCCGTCGTCCGGTTCGCCGCGCAACGCGCCGAGGGCGAAGCCCGTCATGGACGCCAGGATCAGCAGCGCGAGCGGCCCCCAGATCGCCGGAATGGCCCACAGCGGCCAGTCGTTGGCCGTCTGCGCCCACAGTGTCAGGATCGCCGTGCCGCCCAGGCCGATGCCGTGCCACCGCACCATCTTCGCCGCCGCCACATGACGCGGCTCGCCCCGCGCGAGGAGTGGCCACACACCGCCCACCAGGGCCGCAAGACCGAAGGAGACGCCGGCCAGCGCGCCGCCCAGACGGTCCTCCGGCCACCCCACCGGCCCGTCGGACGTCTGCTGCCGTCGCCCCTCGGCGTCCCGCACCTCGACGACCTGCCCGTGCCAGATCACACCGACGACCCTCTCGTCCGGCTCCATCTCGGACATCACGGGCTCGGTGCGCAGGAACGTCACCTCCCACGGCTTGCCGGACGGCAGCACCAGTTCCGCCTCCGGGGACTCGCCGCGCTCGCCGCGGTTCATGGCGGCGCTCCGCACGGTGAACTCCTGCTCCCACTGAGCCGGCTGTAGGCGAGGGCGATGCCCAGCACCGGCCAGAACGCCAGCAGCAGGAGCGCCGGGGCCTGCAGCCCCACGACCGTGGCGATGGTGCCCATGCCGATGGCGATGCTGGTGGTGGCCGCGGTGCTGGACGCGGCGATGGCGACGCCGTCGACCACGCCGAGGGAACGGCGCAGCGCGGGGCGGGGCTGGGACGGTGCGGACGACATGAGGGGCTCCTCGGGGGAGTGGTGGGAAGAGCCGCGCGGGACTGTGATGGAACAGCCGACGGCCACATTGGGTCAACCCTGTTGACGTAAGGCGACGGGGGCCGTTCACTGCGTACGCGAGGAACCGCCGGCGCACGAGGAGAGGAGTCCACGTCATGACCACCCGTGTCCCGCAGGAACGCAGACGGCGCAGACCCACCCGTTCGGGCATCCTGCTGTCGGAGTACCTGATCGTTCAGACCGCGTTGCGGCTCATCGGCGAGCACGGACCCGAGGCGCTGAGCGTGCGCCGGCTCGGCGCGGCCCTGGGCTGCGACCCGACTGCGCTGTACCGCTACTTCCACGGCACCGACGACCTGGTGCTCGCCATCGCCGACCGGATCATCGGCGACGCCATGGCGGGCTTCGCCCCGGGGGACGACTGGGTGGCGTCGCTGCGCGAGATGGCCCTGAGGGTCCGCGCGGGGTACCTCGCCCACCCCCGCGCCGCGGCCATGGCGGCCCACCGTGTGACCCGGCGCCGCAACGAGATCCGTGCGGTGGAAACCGGGATCGGCCTGCTGCTCACCGCGGGCTTCCCGCCGGCCGACGCCGCGCGGCTCTATCTGGCCTTCATCGACACCGTGCTCAGCCACGCCGCCGCGGAGGCGGCGTTCCAGGCCCTTCCCCCGCAGCAGCGCGAAGCCGACCGGCGGTCGTGGCGCGACGTCTACCAGGGCCTCGATCCGGCGACGTACCCCTCCCTCACCGCGGTGCGCCCTGAGCTGCCCGCCATGGCGGACAGCTCCTTCGAACAGGCGGTGGACCTCCTGCTGGAGGCCCTGGCGGCCCGGGCACCGGCCTGCGAACGCAGGTGACCGGCCCGCGCTACAGCACCTCGGCCCGTCCCGGGGTGTCGTCGAGGAACCCGCCCGACTGGTGCTGCCACAGCTTCGCGTAGGCACCGTCGAACGCCAGCAGCTCCTGGTGCGTGCCCTGCTCGACGATCCGGCCGCGGTCGAGGACGACGAGCTGGTCCATGCCGGCGACCGTGCTCAGCCGGTGCGCCACCACCAGCGCGGTCCGCCCGTCCATGAGCCGCCACAGCGCCTCCTGGACCAGCAGTTCGCTCTCCGAGTCCAGGGCGCTGGTGGCCTCGTCGAGCAGCAGGATCGGCGCGTCGCGCAGGATGGCCCGGGCGAGGGCGACCCGCTGGCGCTGCCCGCCGGACAGCTTGACGCCCCGCTCGCCCACCATGGTGTCGAAGCCGTCCGGCAACGCGTCGGCGAACTCCGTGACGTGGGCCGCCTCGGCCGCCCGGAGGATCTCGGCGCCGGTGGCGTCCGGCCGGGCGAAGGCGATGTTGTCCCGCAGACTGCGGTGGAACATCGCCGGGTCCTGCGGCACGTACGCGATCCGCCCGCGCAGTTCGGCCTGCCGCACCCGGCTGATGTCCTGGCCGCCGACCAGGATGCGGCCGCCGTCGATGTCGGTCATCCGCAGCAGCAGCCGGGTGAGCGAGGTCTTGCCGCCGCCGGACCGGCCCACGAGGCCGATCTTCGTCCCGCTCGGCACGGCCAGGTCCAGTCCCTCGAACAAGGGACGGCCGCCCCGGTGGGCGAAGGTCACCTTCTCGAAGCGGACGTCGGCGGCCCGGGACCGCAACGGTTCCGGGGCCGGCGGGTCGAGCACGGTCGGCGGCGTCAGCAGCAGCTCGGTGAACTGCGCGGCCTCCGTCATCGAGCTCTCCAGCCGACGGTAGATCTGGTTGAACTCGAACATGATCCGGGTCGCGTTGTTGTAGTAGGCGAAGGCGACCACGATCGCCTCCACACCGTGCGTCCCGCCGCCCAGCGCCACCGCGAGGAACAGGCCCATCGCGTTGGTGAGGACGGACATCGGCGCGACCAGCGTGTCGATCCGCAGATTGCCGTAGTCCCACGACCGCAGCGTCAGCCGCCGGGACGTCGCGACCCGGGAGCGGTGCTCGGCGGCCTCGCGGCCCTCCGCGGCGAACGCCCGCACCGTGTCCATGTTCATCAGGCTGTCGGCGACATGGCCCGACACCCGGGCGATGGCCTCCTCACGCTGGTCCACGAGCGCCTGGCGGCGCCGGACGAGCGGTACGACCAGAACCGCCGTGAGCGCGATCATCACCAGGAGACCGACGACGAGCAGCGGTTCGTACCGCCACAGCACCACCGCGCCGAACATCAGCGGCACGAAGCTCCCCACGATCTGGAACGTCAGCGTGTCGACGAACTGCTCGAAACGGGAGGCGAAGCTGAGGACCCTCTTGGTCAGCGAACCGGCGAAGTTGTCGTGGAAGAACGCGGCGTCCTTGGCGAACAGCTCGTCCATTCCAATCACGTACAGATGCTCGATGCCCAGGGCGTCGAGGCGGTTCAGGCAGTGCAGGGCGATGCGCCACAGTGCCTCCGCCACGAGCAGGACCCCCGCGAAGGCGAGCACGTACGGCAGTGTCGAACCGGCCGTGACGTCCTCGTTCCCCGCGATGTCACCGACGAGCTTGGCGACGATCAGCGGCGCGACGTAGTTGATTCCGATGTTGCCCAGCGCCGAGAGCAGCATCGCGGGCGCCGTCCACCGGCGCAGCCGGGACAACTCCCTTCCGTAGTAGCGAAGTGCGAGAAGAACCGAGCGTTTGCCCGGTAATACCCTGTGTGTTTCCGGCGTTTCCATCCCACCCCTGAGTCGTCCTGTGGCCGCCCGCCACGCCGCGCGTGCGGGCAGGGGCCATCGCCGCAACGGATGTGTGAGGTTTCGGGTCGAGTCCGGAAGTGTCCCGCGATGCCGGCCGCGCAGTCCAAGCGTTTTCCGGCCGGTCGGAGGTGTGCGGGGAGCGCCAGGAGGCGCAACGGCCGGGGGCCCGTACGCCGGGGCGAGGCCGCAGAGCCCCCCGGGGCGCGGGTGAGCGACCGGCAAGGGGCCGGGGCCGCCTGACGTGGAGCCGACGGGTGATCCCGCAGGGGCAGCGGTCAGCCGGTGATCGCGGCGAGCACGAGTGCCTGCAGCTGGGCGGCCGTGCGGTCCAGCGGTTGGGTACTGCGCTTGGATCGGCACATGGCGACGGTTCCCTCGACCGCCGCGACGATCAGCGTCGCGAGCTGAGCCGCCTGCTCGGGCTCGGCGCCGTGCTCGCGCAGCGACCCGGCCAGCAGGCCCTCCCACTCGTCGAACACCTCGGCGGCCGCCACCAGGGCGGTGGGCGCCTCGTCGGCCGGGGGTTCCTCGATGGCGACGGCGAGGACCGGGCAGCCCGCCCGGAACTCGCTGTCCAGCACGATCTTGCGCCACAGGGCGAGGAAGGCCCGCAGTCCGGCGACCGGACCCGCCTCCAGCTCCTTGCGCAGACTCCGGGCGGCCCGGGCCCCGGTGAACCGCACCGCCTCGGTGGCCAGCTGCTGCTCGCCCTCGGGGAAGTAGTGGTAGGTCGAACCCAGCGGCGCCCGGGCGTGCTTGGCCGTCTCGCGGATGCTCGTCGCGTTCAGACCACGTCGGCTGATCATGTCGGCCGCGCCGGCCACGATCCGCTCACGCGCCGTCGGACTGGGCTTGGTCACCTGCACGATCCCATCCGGCCCCGCAGGCCATGACGGTCGTCATAGTCTGGCGTGGCCGTGTTCCAGGACGACTGCCGTAAAGCCCCGCGCCGCCCGACGGCGCACACGGTGACGGCGTGGTCATGACGCGGCGCTGGAGTCCGGGCGCAGCGTGAAGACCTGGTCGAGGCCGACCAGGGCGAGGACGCGCATCAGGTTCGCCGGTACGGCGGCCAGGACGATGCCGGCGTCGGCGGCCAGCGCGTGCTGGCGGGCGGCGAGCAGGGCGGTGATGCCCGAGGAGTCGCAGAACGCGAGGCCCGACAGGTCGAGGACCAGGCGTTGCCCCGCAGACAAGGGGAGCCGGTCGAGCCGGTCGCGCAGGACGGGGGCCTGGTCGAAGTCCAGGTCGCCCGCCACGTGCAGAACGGGTCCGGTCGCGGTGTCGTGCTGTCTGATGGTGAGCGGGTTCATGAGGTGTGACTCGTTGTGGGAAATGTCGGGGAATCGGGGACTGCCGGGGACGGGGCTGCGGGAACGCCGAGGGCGAGCAGGGCGGTGTCGTCGTCGAGACCGTCGCCGAAGCCCTCGAGCAGGCCGGTGAGGGCGGTGATCACCTCGTGCGGCGTGGCCGGGGCGTGATCGGTGGCGAAGGCGTGCAGGGCGTCCTCGCCGAACAGGTCGTCCCGGCCGGGGCCGATACGGGCCTCGGTGAGGCCGTCGGTGTACAGCACGACCGTGTCGCCGGGGGCCAGGACGGTTTCGGCGGTGCCGATCGGAGCACCGGGGACGACACCGATGAGCAGACCGCCCGGGGTGGGCAGGAACTCCGCGCTGCCGTCCGCCCGCAGGACGAGTGCCGGCGGATGGCCGCCGGAGGCGAGGCGCACCACGGCACGCCCCTTCTCGCCGCCCGGCTCGACGATCCCGAAGATGCAGGTGCAGTACCGGGGGTCGCCGCCACCGGTGTACCGCTCGTGCAGAACGGCGTTCAGCGTGCTCAGCGCCGAGGCCGGATCCGGGTCGTGGTGGGCCGCGGCGCGCAGGGTGTAGCGGGTCAGCGACGTGAGGGAGGCGGCCTCGGGGCCCTTGCCGCACACGTCGCCGAGGAAGAACGCCCACCGGCCGCCGGCCACGGGGAACAGGTCGTAGAAGTCGCCGCCCAGCTGGTCCGGGGACGCCGTGTGATAGTTGACGGCCGTCTCCAGGCCCGGCACGGCGGGCAGGGAGTCCGGCACGAGGGAGCGCTGCAGGACGGCGAGGGCGTCGGCCAGCCTGGCCCGGTCCGCCTCGGCCTGCCGCCGGGCCCCGTCCGCCTCGGCGCGAGCCCGCTCGGCGTCCTCGCGGCGGCGCAGGAGTTCCTTCTCGTAGGCGCGGCGGTCCGAGGCGTCGAAGACGGTGATCCGGATCAGCAGCGGCTCGCCCTCGGTCCCGTGCTTGACCACCGCGGAGACCAGGACCGGCAGCCGGCCGCCTTCCTGGCGCCGCATCTCCAGGGCGATGCCCCGCAGCTCGCCCTGCATGCGCAGCAGCGGAGCGAAGTGCGTCTCGTGGTAGAGCTTCCCGCCGATGGTGAGCAGGTCGGCGAAGCGCTTGCGGCCCACGACGGCCTCGCGGTCCAGACCGAGCCAGTCCAGGAGTGTGGCGTTGATCTTGGCGATCGTGCCGTCCATCATCGTGGACAGGTAGCCGCAGGGGGCCGACTCGTACAGGTCCTCCGCGCTGTCCTCCAGCAGCGCGGTGAACGCCGCGGCCGTGCTCGCCTCGCCCCCCGTCCCGGTGGGCTCGGGCACGCCGCCCGTGCGGCACATCACTTCAGGGACTCCAGGAAGTCGAGGATCGCCGCCGTGGTGGCCTGCGGCGCGCTGAGCTGCGGGCAGTGCCCGGTGGCGTCGAGCGTGACCAGACGTGAGGCGGGAATCGCCGCGTGCACATAGGCACCGACCTCGCGGGGCGCGATGGCGTCCTGCTCGCACTCCAGCACGAGGGTCGGCACGGACACGCCCTTGAGGTCCTCGCGGCTGTCGGTGAGGAAGGTCGTACGGGCGAAGACCCGGGCGATGTCGGGGTCGGTGGCGCAGAAGCTGTTGGTGAGCTCCTGGCCCAGCTCCGGCCGCTCCGGATTGCCCATGATCACCGGGGCCATCGCGGACGACCAGCCCAGGTAGTTCGCCTCCAGGGAGGCGAGCAGCTCATCGATGTCCTCCGTGCTGAAGCCGCCCCGGTAGCCCTCGTCGTCGATGTAGCAGGGCGAGGGGGTCACCATCACGAGCGCCCCGATCCGCTCCGGCGCCGCCTGCGCGGCCAGCACCCCGACCATGGCACTGACCGAGTGCCCCACGAACACCGCCTGCCGCAGGTCCAGCTCCTCGCAGACGTCGACGACGTCACCGGCGTAACCGTGCAACGAGGAGTACCGCTCCTCGCTCCACGCGGCGAGGTCCGAGCCGCCGGAACCGACGTAGTCGAACAGCACCACCCGGTAGCGTTCTGCAAGCGCCGGCACCACCAGTCGCCACATGTTCTGGTCGCAGCCGAACCCATGGGCCAGGAGCAGCACGGGCGCGCCGACCGGGCCGATGACGCTGACGTTGTTCCTGTGGCGGATGTCCATGGCGGTCATGCTGTCACCCCGGTCGCATCGGTGCGACGGCACCCCTGCGGCATCGGCTTCGCGACCGTGAAGTCAGCCCAGGTACAGCGGCACCCTGGGAGCCAGGTCACCGAGCTCGGCCTGCTCCGCCCCGGTCGGCACACGCCTGCCGGTGCCGATCAGCAGTGCGTCGGTGTCGGAGAAGGAGACGGGGAACGGGCCGCCCGCGATCCGCTCCAGCATCTCCCGGGACCGGGAGAGCCCTTCCGCGGGCGGCTGCCGCGCGTCCGGGAGGTGGGCGATCAGGTCGAGGTGGTGCAGCGTCCACTCCATGACGTACGTGGAGAGGTAGTCGCCCACGGTGAGGACCTCGTCGCGGGTGCCGACCCGGCCTGCCGGATCGGCGAGCAGGGCCGCGCGCCCGGCGGCGGAGCCGACGTCGTCCAGGTGGAACTTCAGCAGGCCCGGGTCCTCGTACGCGGCGGCGAGCCGGACGGTGAGCGCGTCGAGCGGGTCGTCCCCGGACGGCGGAGTGTCCGAGACGTCCCAGTACGTCAGCGCGTCACGGGTCGGTTCCCGGTCCGAAGGGGTGGCCAGGGTGATCAGGACGTCCTGGGCGTCGACGACCAAGTGGCACACCAGGTCCCGCACCAGCCATCCCGTACAGCCGCTGGGCCGCGCGAAGTCCTCGTCCGAGAGACCGGCCACCGTCGCACGCAACGCCGTCCAGGTGAGGGAGAAGAGATCCACTCCGGCAACGTAGAGCCGCGCGGCGACACCGCACAAGCGCGTTTCGGCCGACCGCGCTCACACGCGCCGCGTGGCTCGTAACCGGGCGCCCCCAGCCGTGCGCACCGCCGCGTGCTCTCACCTTCCGGGCGCCCCCGGCTGCCCCGACTGACGTTGGGATCTCACCTTCGGACGCCCTCAGCCGTGCTCACCGCCGCGTGCTCTTACCTTCCGGGCGCCCCCGGCTGCCCCGACTGACGCTGGGATCTCACCTTCGGACGCCCTCAGCCGTGCTCACCGCCGCGTTCCTCTCATGCTCCGGGCGCCCCCAGCCGCTCTCCCGCGAGCGAGGCGAGCTCGTCCGGCGTACGCGGGCCCGGCTCCGCTTCGGTCAGCAGCCCCTGGGCGCGCAGCAGCCCCGCCGCCGCCGCGCCCCACGGCAGACGCAGCCCGGCCTCCCGGAGGAGATCCGTACGGGACAGTGCTGTGGCCGCCGGGCCGGTGCGGACACCGGACGGGGTGAGCAGCGCCGCGTCGTCGGCCCAGCCCAGGGCGAGGTCGACGTCGTGGGTGGCCATCACCACCGTGGTGCCGGCGGCCCGGAGCCCGTCGAGGGTGGTGAGCAGCCGCTCCTGGCCCTCGGGGTCGAGTCCGGCCGTCGGCTCGTCCAGGATCAGGACGCGCGGCCGCATGGCGACCGCACCGGCGATGGCGGTCCGTTTGCGCTGCCCGTAGGAGAGCAGATGGGTCGGCCGGTCGGCCAGGGCCGTGATGTCCAGGGCGGCCAGCGCCTCCGCCACCCGCGCCCGGACCTGCGTGTCGTCCAGGCCGAGGTTCAGCGGCCCGAACGACACGTCCTGCTCGACGGAGGCCGCGAACAACTGGTCATCAGGGTCCTGCACGACCAGCTGCACGGTCGTCCGCAGCCGGGTCAGCCCCTTGCGGTCGTACGCCACCGGCTGCCCCTCGACCGTCAGCCGCCCCTCGTGCGGTTTCAGGCCGCCGCTGAGCAGCCGCATCAGCGTGGTCTTGCCGCTGCCGTTGCGGCCGAGCAGCGCGAGAGCACGGCCCTCGCGGATCTCGAAGTCGAGGCCGCTGAGCACGGCCGGGCCGTCCTCATAGGCGAAGGACGCGCCCCGCAGGGCGACGAGGGCGGGCTCGCTCATGTCAGCGGCCTTTCCAGTACGAGGGTGAGGACGGCCACCGCTGCGAGCAGCGCGCAACTGGCCGCCGTGAAGCGGACGGAGACCCGGGCCTCGGGCACCAGGACCCGCAGGGTGCCGTCGTAGCCGCGCCCGGCGAGCCCGGCCTGGAGGCGGGTGGCCCGGTCGAAGGCCCGGACGAACGCGGTGGCGCCGAGCCCGGCCAGGGACCGCCACTCCGCGGCCCGGCCGGTGTGCCCGAGCCGGGCCGCCTGGGCCTCCCGGATGCGGCGCACGGAGTCCAGCAGCAGAAAACTCATCCGGTACGTCACGAGGGCGACGTCGACGACCGGAGCGGGGACCCCGGCCCGGACCAGCCGGGGCAGCAGGTCGGACATGGGCGTGGTGAAGGCGAACAGCAGCACGCCCAGGGAGGCCGCCGAGGTGCGCAGCAGCAACTCCCCGGCCCGGACCGGCCCGTCAGCGGCGAAGGCGACGAACCCGCCCGGCCCGCCCACCTGGACGAGCAGCGTGAGCGCGCCCGTCACGCAGAAGCCCAGCGGTACCCGGTAGGCCCGCCACAGCCGTTGTCCGGGCACACCGGCCGGACCCAGCAGCACCACCAGGGCCGCCAGGAGCACCAGGGCAGCGCCCGGCCAGGGCGGCAGGGAGATCGCGAGTACGGTGAGGCCGAGCCCGAGCACGGCCTTGTCCACGGGATGGCGGCGGCGCCAGCGACTGCCGTGCGCCGCCGCGTCGATCGGCAGCACCCGGGCTCAGTCCCGTTCCTCGGTGGACTTCCCGGCGGTACCGGACAGCGCACCGTCGGACTCACGCTCCAGGGCCCGCTGCTCGCCCTGCCTGCGGCCCCGGCGCAGGCCGAAGTAGTAGGCGAGGACACCGGCGCCGAGAGCCGCCTGGAGGGAGAACAGCGCCGACTCGATCTCGCCGGACGGCGGCTCGTACAGCGGCGAGAACCACGGCTCGTAGTCCGGCTTCAGCTCGGTGATCGCCGTCTCGGCCTCACCGTCGGAGCCGGTGAACGGCTCCTTCTTGTGGTCGCCGAGCCCGAGCACCAGGGGCAGCACCGCGAGCGCGGCCACGGCGAGCAGCAGCAGCAAATTGATCTTCGTGTTCTTCTTCATCGGGCCACCGCCTCGGTCTCCGTCTCGGTCCCGGTCCGCGCCTGCTTGGTGGCGACGAGCACGCCCAGCCGGGTCAGTTCACCCTTGCTGGACTGCACCAGCAGCCGCATCACGAGCACGGTCAGCAGGCCCTCGCTCACCGCGAGCGGGATCTGGGTGATGGCGAAGATGGAACCGAACTTGCCGAGCGCCCCCAGGAATCCGCTGCCCGGGTCGGGGAACGCGAGCGCCAGTTGCACGCTGGTGACGCAGTAGGTGGACAGGTCGGCGACGAACGCTGCGAAGAACACCGCCACCATCAGCGGCGCGTTGAAGCGCCGCAGCAGCTTGTAGACGGCGTACCCGGCCCAGGGCCCGACGATCGCCATGGAGAAGACGTTGGCGCCGAGCGTGGTCAGGCCGCCGTGCGCGAGCAGCAGCGCCTGGAAGAGCAGGGTGATGGTGCCCAGCACGGCCATGATGGGCGGCCGGAACAGGATCGCGCCCAGGCCCGTGCCGGTGGGGTGCGAGCAACTGCCCGTGACGGACGGGAGTTTGAGGGCGGACAGGACGAACGTGAAGGCACCGGACGCCCCGAGGAGCAGCGTGCTCTCGGGGTGCTCGCGTACTTCACGGGTGAGCGACCGGACCCCGTGGACGACGAACGGCGCCGACGCGACGCCCCAGGCGACCGCGTGCGCCGGAGGAAGGAAACCCTCGGCAATGTGCATGGCTCAGCAGACCCTCTCCAGCACCTCGTGGATGGTTGACGCGCCTTGGCCGGTCTCCTGGCTGACGGGTACCACCGCCCGGACTCCGCCTTCCCGGGTCACGAGGACCCAGTGGCTGCCCGTGAGGGCTGGAGCCGGACTTCCCGATTCACAGTGGCGAGGGCCGCACCGGCATCACACCGGATTTCCCGTTCACCAAGGCGTGGTGACAATAAGGCCGGGATAAGGGCGATGACAAGCCACCCCAGGGGCGCGCGAGGGGGCGCCCGTTCGCACACCGGCGCATCTCACGTCCGTTTCCCTGCGCGCCGGCAGGGGTCCCTCACATGCCGCCGGGGCCGCGTCAGTCGTCGCTCCCGTCGTCGCTCTCCCCCTCTTCACCGCCCTGGCGCGGGGTCTCCGGCTCCGGCTGCGCCGGTTCGCCGCCCGTCTCCTGGGTCGGGGCCGCCGCACTCGGCGCGGGTGCGGCAGGAGTCGGCGACGAGGGCGACGCGGACGGAGTGACATCGGCCACGGTGCCGGTGGCCGGCGTGTCGGCTGCCCCCGGGCCGGCCGCCGGGTCGGCCTGCGGATCGGCCTGTTGATCGGGCTGCTGATCGGCGGAGCCTTCGGACGCCGTGGCGGCAGGGCTGCTCGCCGTCGGGGACGCGTCGGGCTCCGTGCCCTCCGCGGTCGTGTCGGGCGAGAACCAGCGCATGCCGAGGAGCATCGCCGCGAGGAAGAGGGCCGCGGCGGCGGCCGTCGCGGCCACTCTCGACCGGTTGCCGGCGCCGCCGCGTCCGCGCGTGCGTCCCGGGCGCCCCGTCTGGGCCGCCCGGGCCGCGGTGCGGTGACCCGTGGTCGCGGGCAGCGCGTACGTGGTCGGACTGCCGGTCTCGGCGGCGGTGTACGGGCCCGGCCCGGCGGGCGTCGCCGTGGACGTGGTGGTGGACCGCGGCGGCGGGGAGACCTCCGGCAGCGGCTCGGGCAGGCCTCGCCAGGCGCCCCCGGCGAACCACTCGGCGGCCTGCTGGGCGGTGGGCCGTTCCCCGGGCTGCTTGGCGAGGAGACCGAGGAGGTAGTTCTCGAACGCCGGCGGAAGCCCGGCGACCCCGAGCTCGCGGGGCGGCACGGGAGCCGAGTCGAGGTGCTGGTGGAGCAGGGCGACGGCGGTGTCGGCCTCGAACGGCGGGCGTCCGCTGAGGAGCTGGTAGAGCACACAGCCCAGGGAGTACATGTCGGAGGCCGGCCCCGCGGGCTTGCCCAGGGCCCGCTCGGGGGCGAGGTAGAGGCCGGTGCCGATGATCTGCCCGGTGGCGGTGAGCGCGGCGCCGGGGTCGTCGAGGAACCGCGCGATGCCGAAGTCACCGATCTTCAGTGTGCCGGCCGCGTCCAGCAGCAGGTTGGCGGGTTTGACGTCCCGGTGCACGATGCCCTGCGCGTGCGCGGCGGCGAGCCCTGCGGACGCCTGCGCGGCGAGACGGGCCACCCGCTCGGCGGGCAGTGCGCCGGAACCGGCCAGCACCCCGGCGAGGCTGTCGCCCTCGACCAGCTCCATCACCAGGTACAGCCGGTTGTCGTACTCGCCGAAGTCCAGGACACCCACGACGTTGGGGTGGTTGAGACGCCCGGCGGTCTGAGCCTCCAGACGGAACCGGGAGGCCGCCGTGGGGTCGGTGTCCTGGGGCAGCAGCAGCTTGAGGGCCACCGCTCTGGCGAGCGTGGTGTCGTAGGCACGCCAGACCTCTCCCATTCCACCGCGCCCGATCTCAACATCCATCCGGTAGCGGCCCGCTAGCAGCACTCGTCCTCGTCTCATGCGTATGGGAAGGTCGTAGCCGCAGGCCGAACTCCCCGCTTCCGCACCGGGATTGGTGGGGGGCGCCGCAGCCGACCCAGGATACTGGGGCGGCGTGACCACCGAGTTCCCCTGCGGTGTCTCCGGAGGGTGCCGGCAGGGAATTCCGGTGCCGGGCGAGTCGCCCGCCGGGGTGACCCCTCGGCGTGCCCGGTTGCCGCCGGGGGCCGGAGCCGTGTCAGGCCGAGGCGTCCGCGCCCTTCCCGCGGCGCGGCAACAGCGCCACCGCCAGGGCCGGTACGGCCGCGAGGACCAGCCACGGCACGGCGGCCGGCAGGCCCGGATCGAGCAGGAGACCGGTGGCCGCGCTCCCGGCCAGGACGATCAGCCCGGAGACGGACGACAGAGCACCGGTGTAGAGCCCGAGCCGGCCCTCCTCGGCGAGGTCGGGTACCCACGCCCGGGCGGCGGGCACGACGAGCATCTGCCCCACGGTGAGCAAGATCACGAAGCCCGCGGCCGGGAGCAGACCGGCGGTGCCCGTCCAGCCGGCGGGCCGTGCCGCGGCCACCACCGCGAAGCCCGAGGCGATCAGCAGCAGCCCCGCCGCCATGGCGCGGCGCAGGTCCAGCCGGTCGCCCGCCCAGCGGGTCACCGGCAGCTGGGTGAACACCACCAGCACCGACGACAGCGCGAAGAGCCAGGACAACGGCGCCTGGGAGCCCGCCGCGCGCTGCACCTCCTCCGGCAGGGCCAGGTACAGCTGGTTGTAGGCGAGCAGATAGGTGCCGTACGCGCAGGACAGGGAGAGGAAGCGGCGGTCGCGCAGCAGGACGCGGACCCCGCCCCGCTCCCTGACGCGGATCCGGCCCGGTATGTGCTGCGGCATCAGCCACAGGTGCCCGGCCAGGACGAGCACGAAGACTCCGGCACCGGCCAGGCACGCGGTGCGGAAGTCGACGGCGAGCAGCAGCGCGCCGAGCAACGGCCCCACGAACGCTCCTGCCTGGCCCGCCACACTGAACAGGGCGAGGACACGGGTGCGTGAGCCGTGCCCCTCCTCCTCCCACACGACCGCCTGGCGGGCCACCTCGGACTCCACGGCGGGGGAGAAGAGCGCGGCGGCGAAACCGATCACCAGCACCGCGCCGATCACGGCTTCGCCCGTCCGGGCGAAGCCGAGCCACGCGAAACCCGCGATCCGCAGGGCGCAGCCCGCCAGGACGACCGGCCGCACCCCGAACCGGTCGACGAGCCAGCCCCCGGCCACGAACAGCCCCTGCTGGCTGAAGGTGCGCAGTCCGAGCACGAACCCGACCAGCCAGCCCGCCATGCCGATCGCGGTGCCGAGGTGCTCGGCGAGGAAGGGCAGGACGGTGTAGAAGCCGATGTTGAAGGCGAACTGGGTGAGGACCAGCAGCCGCAGCAGCGGCGACAGTTCCTTCCAGAGCCGCCAGGCGCTCTCGCGGCTTCCGGCGCGGACCGTACGGGCGGCCTTGCGGGTCGGCACAGGGGAGACGGGGTCGGTCATCGTTCGTCTGTCTGTGAGGCGGACACGGGAGTCAGGAGATCGCCGGGGCGCCCCGGGTGCCCTCGCGGGGCCGGCACGGCCTGAATCACCGGCGGCACGGCCGGGCCCGGGGGCCGCCCGCGCCGCCCGGGCAGTCGTACGCCGCCCGCGGACGTCACCGCGAGCGCCCCGAGCAGGGCGAGTGCGGCGGCCGGGAAGAGGACGGCCCAGGGGGCCCGTTCGGCGTAGGGCTGGTTCTCGGCGAGCAGCAGACCCCACTCGGGGGAGGGCGGCTGAGCGCCCAGGCCGAGGAAGCCGAGCGCGGCCAGACCCAGTGCGACGCCGGGGAGCCGGAGCAGGGCGTGCCGGACGACCGGGGGCACGACGGCGGGCAGCAGTTCGTGCCGGAGCACGTACCAGCGGCTGGCGCCCAGCGCCCGGGTGGCGGTCAGATGGACGGTCGCCCGCTCCTGCCGCAGCAGCGCGGAGGTGTGCGCGGCCAGCGGCGTCCAGGCCACCACGGCCACGGCGAACGCGGGCGTCCAGGGACCGCTGCCCAGGACGCCGGTCACGAGGAGCCCCGCCAGGACGGGCGGTACGGCACTGAGGGTGTCGGCCAACGGCCCGGACAGCCTCGGCAGCAGCCCCAGCAGCAGCCCGGCGATCAGGGCGGCGGCACTCACCGCGAGGGCGGTGCCGAGGGTGGTCACCGCCCCGTGGGAGATCCGGGCGAGGACGTCCCGGCCGAGCGCGTCCGTGCCGAAGGGGTGCTCCACGGACGGGGCCCGCAGCCGGGCGAGGGTGTCCAGGGCGAGCGGGTCGCGGGGGAGCCCGAACCCGATGAGGGCCGCCAGCAGTCCCCCGTAGAGCAGCGGGAGCGCGCGGGGCGCGGGCGGCCGGGGCCGGTGCAGGGACTGCAGGGCGCCGTCGCGCAGTGCCGGTCCGGCCAGCAGCCGGGCGGTGAGCCGGGCGAGGAGCCCCGCGGCGGCGGCGAGCAGGACGAGGGCGAGTGTGCCGCTCTGCAGGGCGGGCAGGTCCTGGGCGAGAGCGGCGTGCAGGGTGAGCCGCCCCAGGCCCGGGATGTCGTAGATCTGCTCGACGGCGACCGATCCGCCGGTCAGCCCGACCACGAACAGCCCCAGGTTGGGCAGCAGTCCGGGTACGCAGCGGCGCACGGCCTGCCGGGCCACGGTCCTCGGCGGCACACCGCGCGCCGCGGCCGCCGTGGCCCAGGGTTCGCCGAACGCGCCCGGCAGCAGGTCGTCGAGCATCCGGCCCAGGACCGCCCCGGCGGGGAGGCCGAGGGCGAGCGAGGGCAGCACCATCCACTGCGGCCCGTACCAGCCCAGCGCGGGCAGCCACCCCAGGTGCACGGCGATCACCGAGGCCAGCACCGAGGCGACGAGGAACTCCGGCAGCGCGGCCAGCACGGCCGTCAGCGTCCCGCCGGGACGACGCGCACCGAGACGGCCTCGCGCGCCCAGCCGGAGCGTACGGGCGCAGACGGCGGCCGTCGTGGCCGCGGCGACCACCAGGGCGCCGCACATCAGCAGCAGGGACACGCCCGCCGCCTGCCCGAGGCCCGGCAGCACCGGGGCGCCGGACACCCAGGAGGTGCCCGCGTCTCCGCGCAGCAGGCCGCCGAGCCAGCGGCCGAGCAGGGCCAACGGGCCGTCGTCAAGGCCGAGTTCACCGCGGATCGCGCGCAGCGTCTCCGGTGCCGGATCGCGCTCGGCGGAGCGGGCCTTGAGGACGGTCAGCGCCGGGTCGGTGCGCGACAGCCACGGGAGCAGGCCGATCGCGCCCACCAGGGCGGCCGTGAGCACGGCCCGCCACAGCAGCGCCGGGCCGCCGCCCCGCGCGAGGACGCGCAGTGCGGTGAGGCCCCTGGCCGGGAGGGACTTGGTGGTCAAGGCCGCGTCCCGGTGCCGACGAACTCCCGCTCGTAGGGGTCGAGTCGGGCACCCCGCACGGACGCCCGGACCCCTGTGACGGCCTTCAGGTGCGCCAGCGGGATCACCGCGTCCGTACCCAGGATCGCGGCCTCCGCCTTCATCGCGGCGTCCTGCCGTTTCGCCGGGTCGGACTCGGCCCGGGCGGTCGCGACGAGACGGTCGACGTCCCGGTCGCACAGGAACGCCAGGTTGTAGGAACCGTCGCAGGTGAAGTCGCTGTCGAGCACCGTGACCGGGTCACCGGTGTCCGTCATCATGTTGCGGGAGACGACGGCGGCGTCGAACGTGCCGGCCAGCAGGTCCCCTTCGAGGCGCGCGTACGTCCGCACCTCCAGCTTCACCTCGAACCCGGCCTTCTCCAGTTGCTGTTGCAGCACCTGGGCGGTCTCCGCCAGCTCGGGGCGGTCATCGTAGCTGCCGATGGTGATGCTCCGGCCCCGCGGGTCGGTCGCCCGGGCCCGCCCGGACGGCTCGACGCGCTTGCCCGCGGCCCAGGTCAGGGCCGGGCCGTAGATGCCCTGCGCGGGTGCTGCCGATCCCTCGTAGACACCCTTGGCGACGGTCGCCGGGTCGACCGCCTCGCGCGCGGCGGCCCGCAGCCCGGCGTCCGTGAAGGCGCCGGACCCGGTGTTGAGGTACAGGCTGGTGTTGCGGGCGGTGTCCGACTCGTGGACGGTGCCCCGGTCCAGGGAGGCGACCTGGGCGACGGGGACCGCCTCGGCGATGTCGACCTCCCCGGTGCGCAGGGCGTTGGCGCGGGCCGTGCCGTCCGAGACGTACCTGACGTCGACGCCCGAGGCCAGGGCCCGGCCGCCCCAGTAGCCGTCGAAGCGGTCCAGCGAGGCGGCCCGGTCACCGGTGACCTGGGTGAGCTCGAACGGGCCGGTGGCGGTGCCGACCGCGTTCACCGTGCCCTTCTTCCCGTACGCCTTCGGGGAGAACACCGCCAGGCTGGGGTTGCTCAGCCGCAGCGGAAGCACCGGGTCGGCTCCGGCGGCCGCGATCCGCACCCGGTTGCCCCCGGCGGCTTTGGCGGTCAGCTTCACGCCGGACAGCGCGGCGGGGGCCGGCTTCGCCTCGGCGGCGTGGTTGAGGGCGGAGGCGACGGCCTCGGCGGTGACGTCCCCGCCGTCCTGGAACGTGGCGTCCCGGAGCGTGAACAGCCAGCTCTCGCCGCCCTTCTCGCGGCTCCAGGACTCGGCCAGCGCGGGCACCGCGGTGCCGTTGGCGTCCAGCCGGGTCAGTCCCTCGGCGACGCCCAGCCGGGACAGGTTGTAGGCGTCGTACCCGTACGGCGTGTAGTTCTGCGTCGGCGGGAAGGCCAGCGCCACGCGCAGGCGTCCGCCGTCCCCGGAACCGGAGGAGCCGGAGGTCTCGGCGGAGTCGTCACCGGACGACGCGAAGCAGCCGGAGAGCAGCGGCAGGAGCAGCAGACCGGCTGTGAGCCGGCGACGGGGGGTTGTCATAGTGTATATGAATACCATTTTCGTTAAGCGAGCGGTATCTCGAAGTGCACCACACCGCTGCCCCCGCCCGGCACCTCCTCGCGCTCGTCGCACAGCACCTCGCCCACCGCCCGCCACAGGCCCATCGCGCCGGGGGAGTGCGGGTAGGTGTGCAGGTAGACGGACCGGTAGCCGCCATCGGCCCGGGCGAACTCCAGCAGACCGTCCACCAGTTGCCGGGCGAGGCCGCGGCGCCGGTGCTCGGGGCGCACGTAGACCCGCCGCAGCTGCGCCGTCTCGCCCGGCGGGAACCGCTCGGCGAGCCGGCGGGGGTTCGGCGGGTGCACCGGCCCGCGTGCGTCCAGTGCCGCCGTGGCCGCCACCGTCCCGTCCCGCTCGTCCACGGCGACCAGGAGGGTGTGCCGGGGCGGCGTCACGTAGAACGGCACCGGATCGATGATGTCGGCGTGCCAGTGCGGCACGTAACCCGTGCCGAAATCGCGGTACACCGCGTCGAGCATCACCGCCCGGGCCCCGTCGATGTCGGCCGCCGTGGCTTCCTTGATGCTGTAGTCGCGCATTTGCACATCATATGCAAGAAGGGTTCGGGGTCGGTCGGGGTGCCGGTGCCGCTTCCGGCCGACCGGATCGGCCGCCCGGCCCGCTGGAACGCGCCGGTCGTGACGTCCCGGTTCAGTCCCCGGACGGGGCGAGCACCACGAAGTCCGCATGCGCCGGGTCGAGGCAGACGGCGAGCCGGCCGACGCCCTCCATGTCCACCGGGCCCATCTGCACGCTGCCGCCGTTCGCCGCGACCTGGGCCACCGCGGCGTCGCAGTCGTCGACGGCGAAGACCGGGTGCCAGTACGGCCGCCCGCCCGTCAGCGCCAGGTCCTCCTTGCCGAGCTGCATGAGCCCGCCGTGCATCCGGTCCTCCGAGAGCCCCGCAGGGGTGATCAGCGTGTACGTGCCCGCGTCGCCGGGCAGCGGCATATCGCTGAACTGCCAGTCGAAGAGGGAGCCGTAGAACTCCCGCGCGGCCGCGGCGTCGGTCGTGTACAGCTCGGTCCACGACAGCGAGCCCGGCTGGTCGGCCAGCTCCATGCCCTTGGTCGTGCCCGGCTGCCAGACGGCGAACTGGCCGCCCAGCGGGTCGCTGTACTGCGCCATCCGGCCCCAGTCGTCGAGGTCCATCGGCGCGACCCGCACGGTGCCGCCCGCCTGCTGCACGGCCTCGGTCGTGGCGTCCGCGTCGGTGACGCTGTAGTAGAGCATCCAGGCCGGCCGCGCGCCCTCCTCGGTGAGCTTGCCGAGTCCGGCGACGGTCTTGCCGTCCTTCTTGAACATCCCGCCCTCGAAGTCCTCGCTCTCGCCCATGGACTCGTAGTCCCACCCGAGGACGGCGCCGTAGAAGCCGGCGGCGGCCCGGACGTCCGGAGCGCCCAGATCGAGCCAGCAGGGAGAACCGGGGACGTACTCCGTCGTGATCATGGCGATGTTTCCCTTCCGCGGGTCCTGTGCCCAGCGTGACACCGAGCACCGGCCATCGCCCGTCGGCCGCTCCCCGTGCGGGGGACTCCCCGGCGGTGCGGGGCAGCCTCAGTGGACGGACAGCCCGCCGTCGACGAAGACCGACTGCCCGGTAACGTAGGCGGACGCCCCGCTCGCCAGGAAGACCGCCGCGCCCGCGAAGTCCTCCGCGAGACCGTTGCGTCCGATCATCGTCCGGGCGGCGAGGGCGGCCACCTTCTCCGGGTCCGACGACAGCCGGGCGTTGAGCGGTGTGATGACGAAGCCCGGTACGAGGAGGTTGCAGGTGACCCCGCGTGGTGACCACGCCTCGGCCTGGGAGCGCGTCAGCGCCTCGAGGCCGCCCTTGGATGCGCCGTAGGCCCCGCTCTGGACGAACGCGCGGTGGGCCTGCTGTGAGCTGATGTGGATGATCCGTCCGTGGCCCCGCTCCGCCATCCCGGGACCGAAGCGCTGCCCGAGCAGGAACGGCGCCTCCAGGTTGACGGCCATCGTGGCGTCCCAGACGTCCTCGCCGAGTTCGTCCATCGGCGGACGCAGGTTGATCCCGGCGCTGTTGACGAGGATGTCGGGCTCCCCGAACGCCTCGACCGCCCGCTCGGCGGCGGTCCGCACACCCTCGCGAGTACTCAGGTCCGCGCTGACCCACGCGGCACGGCAGCCCTGGGCCGTCAGCTCCTCGACCGCCGCGGCCAGTCCGGCCTCGCCGCGGGCCACGATCACCACGCTCGCCCCGGCGCGCGCGAGGGCGCCGGTGATGGCGCGGCCGATACCGGAACTGCCGCCGGTGACCACCGCGGTCCTGCCCTCCAGTGAGAACAGTTCGGAGAGGTAGTCCCGGACGTCCCGGGAGGGCATGGGCGCCCTGTTCGGCTCGGGGGCTGGGATCGGGTGTGTCGTCATGGCGACCACTCTAAGTCGATCATGGGGCCGGCCCTCGGGTGGTGCTCGAAGGCCGCACGACCCGCCCGCAGGTTCGGGTCCGACCTCTCGCATGAATACCCCTGGGGGGTATAGAGTGCCGTGTATGGACCACACCGCTCATGAGCCCGAGAAGCAACCGCACGGGACCGCGTCCTGGGGGACCGCCGTCAAGGCGACGCTGCACTGCCTGACCGGGTGTGCCCTCGGCGAGATCCTCGGCATGGTGATCGGCACGGCCCTGGGGTGGGGCAACGTGCCCACCATGGTGCTGGCGATCGGGCTCGCGTTCCTCTTCGGCTACTCGTTCACCCTGCTCGCGGTCCTGCGGGCCGGCCTCGGCCTGCGGGCCGCGATCCGGGTCGCCCTCGCCGCCGACACGGTCTCCATCGCGGTCATGGAGCTCGTGGACAACGTGATCATCGCCCTCACCCCCGGCGCGATGGACGCCCACCTGTCCGACGGCCTCTTCTGGTCCGCCCTCCTCGGCGGCTTCGCGGTCGCCTTCCTGATCACCACCCCGGTCAACAAGTGGATGATCGGCCGCGGCCGGGGGCACGCGGTGGTCCACGCCCACCACTGACGCGACGTCACGCGGGCGCGCAGCCGTCCTGGTGGTCGTCCCCGTGGACCGCGCGCAACATGATCCGCCACCACACGCCGCACCGCCTCCCTGTTCCCCCTCGCCTGCCGCTCCAGCAGCAACTGGCGTGCGAGGGTGACCCGATTGCGTTCCCGCGCGGTGATGTCCACGCCGGGGATGGTGCCGTGACCTCGGCGGCCGTGACTCCAGCGCAGGTGCCGACTCCGTCGCAGTGTCCCGGATCACATGGCTGGGATTGAGTGTGCGGCGGGGGAGATGTGCGTACCCATGGGTGTCGGGGCGGGGCCGGATGCGAGGATGAGACGCCATGACAGTCGGGTGGTGTGCTCGCACGATACGGGCCGCGGTGTTCGCGGCCGTCTGTGTCGTGCTCGCCGCCCTGGGGCACGTCATGATGTCCGGCGACCACGTGCCCCTGTGGACGCTGCTGGCCGGCTGGGCCGTGACGGGTGTGGCGGGCTGGTGCCTGGCGGGCCGCGAGCGCGGACTGCGCCTGGTCGTCACCGTCGCCGTGGCCGTCCAGACGGCGCTGCACTCGGCGTTCTCGTTCGGACCGCCGACCCCGGCCGGGTACGGGGCCGGGCCCATGGACATGCCGCACATGAGCCACGGCATGGGATCCATGAGCCACGGCATGAGTCACGGCATGGGCCCGGACGCCATGGCCTCCATGTCCTCGCACGCGGGGCACCTCCCCGGCGGTGACTCGTCCTTCGGCATGCTCGCCGCCCACCTCCTGGCCGCGCTGCTGTGCGGCCTGTGGCTCGGGCACGGGGAACGGGCCGTCTTCCGGCTGCTGCACGCCGTGGGCAGCCGGCTCGCCGCACCGCTGCGGCTCCTGTCCGCCCTGATCGCACCGCCGCCCCCGCCCGTGCGCGAGCGGCGGCGGCCCTCGCACCGCAGGCCGCACCGATTCCTTCTCGTCCACGCGATCACGACGCGCGGACCGCCCGCGGGGGCCACTGCCGTCTGACGGCAGCCGATGACACCGGGCAGCCCCAGTGCTCCCCGGTCGCGGTCGTACGTCCCCGCACCCGCGCTCCCGCAGGCGCTCACGCCTACGACGCGCCGTGCCGGACGCCCGCCCGCCTCCCCGCTCACGGGGCCACGCCCCCACGCGCGTTCGCCGGACCTCATGGTCTGCCCACCCGCCTGCCCTCGTGGTCCCGCATCCTGAGAAGGACATCAGGTGATCACTCCTGCTGTGCATCTTTCCCCTGCGCACGACAGATCGGCGTCGGCCGACGAGGCGATAACCGCCTGGGCGCTGGCCGCCCGCGGCGGCGACTCCGTGGCCGTCGACCGGTTCGTGCGCGCCCTGCACCGTGACGTGACGCGGTACGTCGCCCATCTGTGCGCCGACCCCCAGGCCGTGGACGACCTGGCACAGGACACGTTCCTGCGGGCGCTCGGCAGCCTGCACCGCTTCGAGGGCCGCTCCTCGGCACGGACCTGGCTGCTGGCGATCGCCCGGCGCGCGGTGGCCGACAGCATCCGCCACACCGCCGTGCGCCCCCGCCCGGCCGACCTGCCGGACTGGGAGCCGGCGGCCGAACTCTCCCAGCCGCGCGGCCTGCCCGGTTTCGACGACGGCGTGGCGCTGCTGGAGCTGCTGGCCGGTCTGCCGGACGAACGCCGCGAGGCGTTCGTCCTCACGCAGCTGCTCGGCCTGCCCTACGCGGAAGCCGCCGCGCTGAGCAACTGCCCTGTCGGCACGGTCCGTTCCCGTGTGGCCCGCGCCCGGGCCACGCTCCTCGCCCTGCTCGCCGCGGCGGAGGAACCGGCCCCGGTCCTCGTCGCGGCCTGACACAGCGAGGCCGTCGGTGCCCGCCGCTCCTGCCGGCGGGCACCGCTCACCCCGGCCCGGGGCTCCGGGGCCGGTCGTCAGAGGGCCGCCGTCTCGTGGGGTGCTCCCGCGACCACCACCCGGCCCCCGACACGCACCACGTCGACCTGTGTGCCGTAGAGGCGGGACAGCGACTCGGAGGTCAGCACCTCGTCCGGTGTGCCGACGCGGTGCCCGCCACGGGCCAGGTACAGCACCCGGTCGGCCATGCCCAGCACCGGGTTGATCTCGTGCGTCACGAGCACCACCGCCGTGCCGTGGGACCGGCGCCGGGCGTCGATCAGTTCGGTGACGGCCCGCTGGTGGTGCAGGTCGAGGGAGAGCAGCGGTTCGTCGCACAGCAGAAGGCGGGGGCCGGTGGCCAGGGCCTGTCCGATGCGCACGCGCTGCCGTTCGCCGCCGGAGAGCATCCCGAGCGGGACGTCGGCGTAGGCCGAGGCGCGCACCGACTCCAGGATCTCGTCCACCTGGTGGCGGACCCCGCCGGTACGCAGCCGCGGTCCGAAGCGGTGGCCGTCGATGCCGAACCGGACGAGGTCGCGGGCGCGCGGCATGGCCTGGGCGGACAGCGCCGCCTGCTGCGGGACGTAGCCGAGGTGCCGGGCGGCCTCGCGCGCCGGCCGGCCGAGGACGGTCAGGGTGCCGGCGGACAGCGGCCGACGGCCCAGCAGGGCCAAGACGAAACGGGTCTTGCCCGCGCCGTTCGGCCCCAGCACGGCCAGGAACTCCCCGGGCCGCACGTCGAGATGAGGCCGCTCCACACCTCGCGGTCGCCGTAGGACAGGGCGGCCGCGCGCAGGGCGATGACCGGCGTGCCGTCCTGCCGGGGGATCGCGGTCACTTGTTCAGCGCGCTCGCGAGCGTGTCGAGGTTGGCGGTCATCCAGCCGAGGTAGTCCTCGCCCCTGGGCAGGGTCTCGGTCACGGGCACGACGGGGAGGCCGGCCGCCTCGGCCGCCGCCTCGGCCTTCTCGGTCTGCGGCCCCGAGGTCTGCTCGTTGCAGACGAGGGCCTTCACCTTCTTGCCGCTGAACAGCGCGAGGCTCCGCTGGAGAACGCGCGGGGAGACGTCGTCGCCCTCCTCGATCGCCTCGCTGAACTGCGTCGGCGTCCTGTTCACCAGGCCGCTCGCCTCGGTCATGTACAGCGGCACCGGCTCGGTGACGGCGATCCCGTCACCGCCGTGCGCCTTCTTGATCCGCGCCTCCTGGGCCTCCAGCGGCGCGAGCCTCGCCTTGAAGGCGGTGGTGTTCTTCTCGAAGGCGGCGGCATCGCCCGGGTCGGCCTCGGTGAGGGCGGTGGAGATCCGGTCGGCGACCTCGGCGACGGTCGGGAAGTCGTACCAGACGTGCTCGTTGAGTTCCCCGCCCCCGGGCGCGGTCCTGCCGGACACGTCGACCGCGTTGATCACCTCGGCGGATTCGTTGTGCCCGCCCTTGAGCATGTGGTCGACGAGGTCGTCGTAGCCGCCGCCGTTCTCGATGACGACCCTCGCCTTGGACAGGGCCAGTTGGTTCCGGGGGTCGGCCTTGTAGGAGTGCGGGTCCTGGTCGGGGTCGCCGATGACCGAGGTGACGTCCACCCGGTCGCCGCCTATGCGCCGGGCGATGTCGCCCCAGACATTCGTGGAGGCGACCACGGCGACGCGGTCCGGTGCCCTCGTGCCGCTGGAGGAGCCCGAGGAACTGCCGCAGCCCGTGAGCAGGGCCAGTGACGCGCCGGTCAGCAGCGCGACGCGGCGGGACGTGGACAGGGGCATGACTCCTCCAGGACGGACGTGCACAGGGGTGATCGGCGGGCATCACGCTAGATGGGAATGAATGTCAAAAGCGGATCCAGGTCCAATTCGTATGAAAACGATTGCCGGTTATTGAGGCAGTCTGGACTGTCTATCCAGACTCTGGACTCATGGTCTAAGGTGGTGAGGTGAAAGGGGGCCAGGCATGGACAACGGTCCGGACGCCGAGCGGGACGCGATCCTCGCTGCACTGAAGCCGGTCGTCGAAGGGATCGCCGCGACCTTCGGGCCGGTCTGCGACGTCGTGCTGCACGACTACCGGAACCCGGAGGAGTCGGTGGTCGCCGTGGCCGGGTCGGTGACCGGGCGGCAGGTGGGCGGTGCCATGAGTGAGATCGGCCTGCGGGTCCTCGCCCGCGGCGGCGCAGCGTCCGACGAGCTGAACTACGTCACCCGTACCCGCGACGGGACGCTGGTGAAGTCCTCCACGATGGTGCTCCGGGACTCCACCGGAGCCGTGTTCGGTGCCCTGTGCGTCAACGTGGACGCCGGCGCGATCACCCGGGTCCACGGCCTGCTCGGCGCGCTTGCCGGACTGGGCGCCGCCCCGGCGGAGCCGCCGACCACCACCTTCGGCAACGACATCGACTCCGTGGTCGACGCCCTCGTCGACGTCCACCAGTCCAAGCAGCGGGGCAGCTGGGCGGAGCTCGGCCGCGCGGAGCGCGTGGAGCTGTTCGACGGGCTGGACGCCCGTGGGGTGTTCGCCGTGCGCGGCGCCGTCGAACAGGTCGCCGCCCGGCTCGGCATCTCCCGCGCCTCCGCCTACAACTACCTGTCCCGCGCCAGGGCCGCCCACGACACTTCCACCGGAGGCTCCACGTGACGACCACGACCCCACCGGTCACCCTCGACGACGTCCGGGACGCCGCGGCAAGACTCAAGGGCGTCGCCCACCGCACGCCCGTGCTGCGCTCCCGCGCCCTGGACACGCTCGCCGGAGCCGAGGTCTTCCTCAAGTGCGAGAACTTCCAGCGCGCGGGCGCCTTCAAGTTCCGCGGCGCCTACAACGCCGTCTCCCGCCTCACCCCCGCGCAGCTGTCCCGTGGTGTCGCCGCCTACTCGTCGGGCAACCACGCGCAGGCCGTCGCCCTGGCCTGCCGGGAGCTGGGCACGACCGCCGTCATCGTCATGCCGGAGGACGCCCCGGCGTCGAAGCGGGCCGCCACCGCCGGCTACGGCGCCGAGATCGTCACGTACGACCGCTACACCGAAGACCGCGTCGCGATCGGCGAGGCCCTCGCCGCCGAGCGGGGCCTGGCGCTCATCCCGCCCTACGAACACCCGCACGTCATGGCCGGGCAGGGCACGGCCGCGCTCGAACTGCTGGAAGAAGCCGGGGAGCTGGGCGCGCTGCTGACGCCGGTCGGCGGCGGCGGGCTGATGGCGGGCAGTGCCACGGCGGCCAAGGGCCTGCACCCTGGCATCCGGACCGTCGGCGTCGAGCCGGAGGCGGGGGACGACACGAAACGCTCGCTGGATGCGGGCCGGCGCATCAGCATTCCCGTCCCGCGCACCATCGCCGACGGCCAGGCCCTGCACACCCCGGGAGAGCTGACGTTCTCGGTCAACAGGCGGCTCCTCGACGAGGTCGTCCTGGTCGCCGACGACGAGATCCGGGACGCGATGCGGTTCGCCTTCGAACGTCTGAAGATCGTCGTCGAGCCGAGCGGTGCCACCCCGCTGGCCGCGCTGCTCACCGGCCGGGTGGGTCCGCTTCCCCCGCGCGTCGGTGTCGTCGTCTCCGGCGGGAACGTCGACGCCGGGCGCTTCGCGGAGCTCTGCGGCGGCGGCACCCCCTGAATGGCGCCGCCCGGAGGGCGGACGGACGATGGAGGCAAACCCTCAACGAGGAGGAGCGTCATGCTTGAAGTGAAGACGCTCGACAAGCCGGACGAGCGACGCGATTACCCCCGAGGTCACCTGGAAGCCGTCCACATGACAGGGCTGGACTTCGCCGTGGCCACCTTCGAACCGGGCTGGCGCTGGTCCGAGTCGGTGGCCCCGATCGCCGGGACGGACAGCTGCCGCATCCACCACAACGGCTATGTCGTCTCGGGCCGTATGCACATCCGCATGGACGACGGCGCGGAGAGCGAGGTGGGACCCGGCGACGTGTTCGTCTGCCCGCCCGGCCACGACGCCTGGGTCGTCGGCGACGAGCAGTGCGTGGTGTACGACTTCGCGGGCAGCATGGCCAAGGAGTACGCCAAGAAGGATTAGCGCGGACCGGCGCGACCTTCCGCCCCCTTCGGCCGGCCGCGGAGCCTTCCCGGTTCCCGCGGCCGGCCGTCCGGTCCTCCCTTGCTCTTGGAAACCGATCGGTTTACGCTTCCCGTCATGGGAAACCGATCGGTTTCCTGGTTGTGAGCAATGAGGGAGACTCCCATGACCGCCATCGAAGGTTCCGTCGCCCTGGTCACCGGCGGCAGCCGAGGCATCGGACGCGCGCTGGTCGAAGCCCTGTACGAGCGGGGCGCGCGCAAGGTGTACGCGACGGCCCGCGACCCGCACACCGTCACGCACCCCGGCGCCGTGCCGCTGGCGCTGGAGGTGACCGACCCCGCGTCCGTCGCCGCGGCGGCCGAACAGGCGCAGGACGTCACCCTGCTGATCAACAACGCCGGCGCGTCGGTGAACGCGAACTTCCTCGATTCGCCCGTGGAGGACGTGCGCCGCGAGTTCGAGACCAACTTCTACGGGCCGCTCCTGGTGACCCGGGCCTTCGTCCCCGTCATCGAGCGCAACGGCGGCGGCCACATCCTCAACGTCCACTCCGTGCTGTCCTGGATCGGCCTGGCCGGCTCCTACAGCGCCTCCAAAGCCGCGCTCTGGTCGCAGACCAACTCGCTGCGCCTGGACCTGAAGCCGCGCGGGATCGACGTCACCGGCCTCCACGTCGGCTACGTCGACACGGACATGGCCGCCGGGGTCGACGCGCCCAAGTCCACGGCCCGCTCCGTGGCGGCCCAGGCCCTCGACGGCATCGCGTCAGGCGCCTACGAGGTCCTGGCCGACGATCTCTCGCGGCAGGTCAAGGCAGGTCTGGCGGCCGACCCCGCCGCCCTCTACCCGCAGCTCGCCGCCGCCTGATCACACCGGCAGCAGCCGCGCCACCAGCGCGCTCAACTGCCGGGCGTTGCGGCACTCGTGCATCGCGACCAGCTCGGCGTAGGCGGGTGCGACGGAGTCGCCCGTGCCCCAGCGGCTGCGCTGCTCGGGGTTCAGCCAGTGGACGCGACGGGCACGCTCGGCGATCTGCCGCAGGGCGGGCAGATTCGGGTCGCTCCGGTTCGTGCGGGCGTCCCCGAGGACGAACACCGTCGTGCGGGAACCGGCCGCGTCCACGTACCGCTCGGCGAACTCGCCCAGCGCCATCCCGTAGTCGCTGCTGCCGTGGTAGCCCGTGACCGCCGCCTCCGCCTGGATGCGGGCGCCCAGCCCTTCCGGGTCGGCCCGCCCGTGCTCCAGCAGCCCGGTCACCTCGTCGATCCGGTTGACGAAGGCGAACACGCGCACCTTGCTGAACTGGTCGTGCAGCGCCTGCACCAGCAGCATCGTGAAATCGGAGAAGCCGGAGACCGAGCCCGACACATCGCACAGCAGCACCAGTTCGGGCCGGACGGGACGCCGTGCGCGCAGCACGGGCTTCATCGGCACTCCACCCGTGGACAGCGAACCGCGCAGGGTCCGCCGCAGATCGATCGTGCCCCGCGCGGCGCGACGGCGCCGGGCCGCCAGCCGGGTCGCGAGCTTGCGGGCCAGGGGCTGCACCGTTCTGCGCAGCTCTGCGAGCCGGTCCTGCCCGGCGAACAGGAAGTCGACCCGGTCCGCGGTCGGGGCCACCGCCCGCCGGGCGTTCTCGTCGCGGCCGCGCCGCTCGGCGACCCGCCGCCGCGCCTCGGCGGCCACCAGGGCGCGGAAGGCGTCGATGCGCCGCCGGATCTCGTCCTCCAGCAGCCGGTCCGTGAACCCCGTGTCGCCGCCGCCCTGCCCCCGGACGGTGTCCCGCACGCGGGCCAGCAGCGTCTGCGGCCGCAGCCGTTCGAGTGCCTGGTACGACGACCAGCCGTCCGACTCCGGCGAGGAGCCGTAACCGCCGAACCCGTCGACCGCCTCGATCGCCAGCCGGCCCAGCATCGCCCGGTCGTCGGCGGCCAGCGCGTCGGCCAGCCGGTTCCGCAGCTCCTCGCGCCCCGCCGCCGGCTGCTCCGGGCCGCCGACCCCGCGCGGGAAGTACAGGTCGAAGACCGAGTCGAACACCTGCCGTTGGGTGGGCCCGTGCAGCAGCGTCGCCGCGAGCCCCTCACGCAGCAGCTCCCGGTCGGCGAGGCCGAGTTCCGCGACGGCCCGTGCCGCGTCGACCGTCTCGCCGGTGCCGATCCGCACACCGTGCGCGCGCAACGCCCCGACCAGGGACGCCAGCCGCTCGGCGACGCCCGCCGGCGTGGTCACAGGGCGTCCAGGTCGAGCTTGGCGGACGCCTTGAGGACATCGTCCTGGTGCTTGAGGAGCACACCGAGCGTGGCCCGCACGACGGTCTCGTCCAGCGACCCGGCGCCGAGCGCCAGCAGCGTGTGCGCCCAGTCGACGGTCTCGGCCACCGACGGCACCTTGCGCAGGTCCATCGCCCGCAGCGCGCCCACGACCCGGACGACCGAACGGGCCAGTGTCTCGTCGAGGCCCGGCACCTTCAGCCGTACGATCCGGCGCTCCAGCTCCTCCTCGGGGAAACCGATGTGCAGGAAGAGACAGCGCCGGCGCAGCGCCTCGGACAGCTCCCGGCTCGCGTTGGAGGTGAGGACGACGAAGGGACGGCGCGTCGCCGTGATCGTGCCCAGCTCGGGGACGGTCACCTGGAAGTCGCTGAGCACCTCCAGCAGCAGACCCTCCACCTCGACGTCCGCCTTGTCCGTCTCGTCGATCAGCAGCACCTTGGGGTCGTCGCCCCGGATCGCTGTCAGCAGCGGCCGGGTGAGCAGGAACTCCTCGCTGAAGATGTCCGTGCGTGCCTCGTCCCACGTCTCGTCGCGGCCCGCGCTGATGCGCAGGAGCTGCTTGGCGTGGTTCCACTCGTACAGGGCGCGGGACTCGTCGACCCCCTCGTAGCACTGGAGGCGGACCAGCCGGGCCCCGGCGACCTCGGCGACGGCCTTGGCGAGTTCCGTCTTGCCGACGCCGGCCGGGCCCTCCACCAGGAGCGGCTTGCCGAGCCGGTCGGCGAGGAAGACGGTCGTGGCGACGGACCGCGAGGCGAGGTAACCGGCCTCGGCGAGGCGAGTGGACACGTCGTCGACGGATGTGAACAACGGTGGCCTCCTGGGCGGCGGCGTCGGCGTGACGGACAGGGCACTATCTAAGCGCTTGTTCAGTCAGGCTGTCACGGGGTCGCCCACCCCGGCAATCGGCGAAACCGATCGGTTTCCCTGGAGCCGGGACGGGGTACCCTCGCCCGTATGACCACAACCGACAAGGCGTCCACCCGGGACCGGCTCCTCGACGCGGCGGCGGAGTTGTTCTACCGCGAGGGCGTCTCCCTCGGTGTCGAGACGCTGTGCCGGAGTGCCGGGGTCTCGAAGCGGTCCATGTACCAGCTCTTCGGAAGCAAGGACGAGGTCCTCGCTGCGAGCCTGGCCCGAAGGCTCCCGGAGTACGAGCAGCGGCTGACGCCGGGACCGCGGGAGCAGGACGGCAGCCCGCGCGACAGGATCCTGCACGTCTTCGAACGGCTGGAGAAAGCCTCCGCCGAGCCCGCCTACCAGGGGTGTCCCTATCTCGCCGCCCTGGTCGAACTGAAGGACCCCGAGCACCCGGCGAGCACTGTGGCCCGCGGGGCCAAGGAGTGGCTGCTGGGCTTCTTCCGCACGCAGGCCGAGGAGGGCGGGGCGCGGGACGCGGAGCTACTGGCCCGTCAGCTGATGCTGGTCTTCGACGGGGCCAGCGCCCGGGCCGGCGCGGGGATCGAGACGCTGGACGGCCTGACCACGACGACCGTGACCGCGCTGCTGGACGCGTCCGGCGCCCGCTGACCGGGCAGGATCCGCAGCCGGTCCGGCCTGCACCCGGGCGCGCTCGCCGGTCAGGCGGCGCCGATGCGACCGCCCTGGTCCGTGCCGCCCGCCCGGCTCCGGCACCGGTCTGCGCGTCGAGTGGCGACACGCCCTGTGTCCCGTCCTCGACGTGCCGGGGAAGCACGAGGCCCAGCGCGCGTTCATGCGGCAGCACCGGCCGCAGTCCCTGCTCCAGCGGCTGATCGAGCCGGAGGAGATCGCCAACGTGGTCGTCTACCTCGCCTCCGGCCACGCCTCCGCCACCACGGGCGGTGCCCTGCGGGTCGACGGCGGCTACGTGGACTCGATCCTGCCCTGACCCACCAGCACCACTTCCAGGGTGCGCGGACCGTGCACCCCCTCGACCCGGTCCAACTCGATGTCACTGGTCGCCGACGGGCCCGAGATCCACGTCAACGGGCGGGCCGGGTCGAGGCGTTCGAGACCCTGCGGCACGGACGAGACGACCTGATCGGGCACCCGCACCACACAGATGTGGTGGTCCGGGACGAGGGTGATCCGGCGGCGGCCCTGGTCGGGTGAGCCGTCCAGCACGATGGTGCCGGTCTCGGCGATCGCGACCGCACAGGCCGTCACCACACTGTCGAAGCGGTCCAGTTCGGCCGGCGTGCTCTCGGCCCGGTCCGCCACCCGCGTCACCCCGGTCGCGGCGAGCCACCCCTCGTCCAGCCCGGGCGGCACCAGCACCGACGCCGATCCGTGCTTCTCCAGCAGCCCCGCGATCACAGCGGCCAGCCCGCCGGTGTCGGTGCGGTGCACGAGAGCCCGGTAGTCCGCCAGGTTCCCGGCGAGCAGCTCCACCGTCTCCGCGACGGTCCGCTGCCCGTGCTCGCGCAGGTAGTCCCGCGCGATCGGCGCCTCGTCGGCCGGCGCGTCCGCCAGCGCGCGCCGTACCCGCCCCAGGATCCGTTCCCTGCTGTTCACCTGGCCCCACCCTTCCCGCCGTGCGTGCGCTGCCACCAGTCCCGGAACGGTTCGGCGGGCACGGGGGGCAGGTCCCGGGTCCCGCTCCAGGCCCTGCCCGGGCCGGGCAGCGTCCGGGGATGGAAGCGGCGGGTCCGGGAGGCGGCGCGCTGGCCGGTGCGCAGTGCGCCCGCGTGCGACAACGTCCAGCGTGCCGCACGCATCGCCGCCCGCTCGGCGGCATGCCCCTTCGCGGGCCGCAGCACCACCTTGTTGCCCGCCCGCGTGACCTCGCCGCCCTGCACCACCCGCTCCCGCAGGTGCACCAGCACCTCGGGAATGTCGATGGCGACGGGGCACACCTCGTAACACGCTCCGCACAGCGACGAGGCGTAGGGCAGCGAGGCGTCGATCTCGCTTGCCGTGCCCCGCAGTTGGGGACTGAGAATCGCGCCGATCGGACCCGGGTACACCGAGCCGTAGGCGTGGCCGCCGGCCCGTTCGTACACCGGGCACACGTTGAGGCAGGCGGAGCATCGGATGCAGCGCAGTGCCTGCCGGCCCACCTCGTCGGCGAGGGTGTCGGTGCGGCCGTTGTCCAGCAGTACCAGATGGAAGGTGCTCGGGCCGTCCTGGTCGGTCGTACCGGTCCAGGTCGACGTGTACGGGTTCATGCGCTCCGCGGTCGAGGAGCGGGGGAGGGTCTGCAGGAAGACCTCCAGGTCCTGCCACGTCGGCACCACCTTCTCGATGCCGACGACCGAGATCAGCGTCTCGGGCAGGGTCAGGCACATCCGGCCGTTGCCCTCGGACTCCACGACCACCAGCGTGCCCGTCTCGGCGACCATGAAGTTGGCCCCGGAGACGCCGACCCCGGCCCGCAGGAACTTCTCCCGCAGGTGCAGCCGGGCGGCCTCGGCGAGCTCGGCCGGGGTGTCGGTCAGGCCCTCGGGAGCGGGGCGGCCCCACTCGCTCATCTCGCGGGCGAAGATGTCCCGGATCTCGCCCCGGTTGCGGTGGATGGCCGGCACGAGGATGTGCGACGGCCGGTCCTTGCCCAACTGCACGATCAGCTCGGCGAGATCGGTCTCGTAGGCGTGGATGCCCTCGGCCTCCAGCGCCTCGTTGAGCCCGATCTCCTGCGTGGCCATCGACTTGACCTTGACGACCTCCGACTCGCCGGTCGTCTTCACGAGTTGCGTGACGATGTCGTTGGCCTCGTCCGCGTCGGCGGCCCAGTGCACGACGCCGCCCGCGGCCGTGACCGACTCCTCCAACTGCACGAGGTAGCGGTCGAGATGGCGCAGCGTGTGGTCCTTGATGCGCTTGCCCGCCTCGCGCAGCTCGGCCCAGTCGGACACCTCCGTCACGGCCTTCGCCCGTTTGGCCCGGATGGTGTGCGTGGCATGCCGCAGGTTGCCGCGCAGGGTGGTGTTCGCCACGGCCTCCCGCGCGGCCTCCGGAAACGCCGGCATGCCGAGATACGTCCCGCTCATACGGCCGGTTCCTCCTCCGTGCTCGCCAGGATCTCCGCGATGTGCACCGGCCGCATGCCGGTCCGCAGCCGGGTCATGATCCCGCCGATGTGCATCAGGCAGGAGTTGTCGGCCGCGCACAGCACCTCGGCGCCCGTCGACTCGGCGTTGCGCACCTTGTCCGCGCCCATCGCCGCCGAGACGTCCGCGTTCTTCAGCGCGAACGTGCCACCGAACCCGCAGCACTCGTCCGCGCCCGGCAGCTCGACGAGCTCCAGCCCCTTCACCGACTGCAGCAGCCGCCGCGGCCGTTCGCCGAGCCCGAGTCCGCGCAGCCCGTGGCAGGTCGGGTGGTAGGTCACCTTGTGCGGGTAGTACGCCCCGACGTCCGTCACGCCCAGCACGTCGACCAGGAACTCGGTCAGCTCGTACGTCTTGGGCACCACCGGCGCCAGCGTGGCCGCGAGCGTGTCCCCCCGTCCCTCGGCCCGGGCCCGCTCACCCATCCGCGGATACAGCTCCCGCACCATCGCCCCGCACGACCCAGAAGGCGTCACGATCGCCTCGTACTCACCGAAGACATCGGAGAAGTGCCGGGCGAGCGGCTCGGCCTCATGGCGGTATCCGGTGTTGTAATGCGCTTGCCCGCAGCAGGTCTGCGCCATCGGGAAATCGACCTCGACGCCCAGTCTGGTCAGCAGTTTCACCACGGCGCGCCCGGTGGCCGGATACAGCGTGTCGTTGACGCAGGTCAGGAACAGTGCGACACGCATCGCGGCTCCTTGTGGTCGATCATCGGATGAGTGCAGCGTAGTAGGCGGTCACGGCCCGGGGGAGACCCCGTCAGCGCCCGGCGAGCCGGGCCTGCGCGGCGTGCCACCGCTCGGTTCCGCCCCGGGGCTCGTAGCGCGTGAGCGGCTGCGTGTTGACGAGCAGCCGCCGCATCCCGGCCAGGTCACCGACCAGCCCGTCCGCCCGCGCCTGGACCAGGACGTTCCCCAGCGCCGCCGCCTCGGTGGGCCCGGCCACCACCGGCAGACCGCACGCGTCGGCGGTGAGCTGGCACAGCAGGGCGTTGCGCGTAGCGCCGCCGACCACGTGCACGACGTCGACCGGGTGCGCGGCTAGCCGCTGGGCGTCCTGGACGGCCTTGCGGTGCGCGAGGGCGAGGGAGTCGAGGATGCAGCGCGTCACCTCGGCCGGCGACTCCGGCACCGGCTGCCCCGAGATCCTGCACGCCTCGGCGATCCGCTCGGGCATTCGCCCGGGCGCGAGGAACGCCGCGTCCCCCGCGTCCACGACGGACCGCAGCGCCGGCATCTTGGAGGCATCCAGCAGCAGCGCACCGAGATCCGGGTCGCCCCAGGCCCGTACGCACTGTTGGAGCAGCCACAGTCCCATGATGTTGCGCAGGTAGCGGACGGTGCCGTCCAGCCCCAGCTCGTTGGTGAAGTTGGCGGCCCGGCTCTCCTCGCTCAATACCGGCGCTGCCAGCTCCAGGCCGGCCAGCGACCAGGTGCCGGTGCAGATGTAGGCGAACCGCTCGTCCGACGCGGGAACGGCGGCGACCGCCGAGGCGGTGTCGTGGGACCCGACGGCCGTCACCGGCACGGGACCGGTCAGCCCGGTCTCCTCCAGCACCTCCGGCCGCAGCGCCCCCGCCGGATCACCGGGCTGCCGCAGGGGAGCGAACAGCCCGAGGTCGATACCGAGGCGCTCCGCGACGCCGTACGCCCAGTCACGGGTGCGCGGGTCGATCAGCTGGGTCGTGGACGCGTTGGTGAGTTCCGTGCCCTGCTCGCCGGTCAGCCAGTACGTCAGCAGGTCCGGCATCAGCAGCAGCCGCCGGGCCTCGGAGAGCTGGACCGTGGAGCTGGCGGCGGCGAGCTGGTAGAGGGTGTTGAAGGGCGCGTACTGCAACCCGGTCGCGGCGTACAGCTCCGCGGCGGGCACGGTCGCCCACACCCTCTCCGCGACACCCTCCGTCCGGGCGTCCCGGTAGTGCACGGGATTGCCGAGCAGCGCCCCGTCCGCGTCCAGCAGCCCGTAGTCCACGGCCCAGCTGTCGATGCCGACGGAGTCGACCTGCCCCGCTGCCCGCAGCCCGTCCAGAACTCCGGCGTACAGGCCGAGCACGTCCCAGCGCAGCCCCTCGGGCACGCGCACCGGCCGGTTGGGGAAGCGGTGGGCCTCGCTCAGCTCCAGCGAGTCGAGTCCGACCCGGCCGGTCATGACGCGCCCGCTCGACGCGCCGAGGTCGACCGCGGCGTACGACTTCACGCTCACGCTCATCGCAGGAAGGCGGCGGCGACGCCGGCGTCGACCGGGATGTGCAGACCGGTCGTGTGGGTGAGGTCACCACCGGTCAGCGCGAAGACGGCGTTGGCCACGTGCTCGGGGAGCACCTCCCGCTTGAGGATGGTCCGCTGCGCGTAGAACTCACCCAGCTTCTCCTCCTCCACCCCGTACACGGCGGCCCTCTTGGCGCCCCACCCGCCGGCGAAGATCCCCGAGCCGCGTACGACACCGTCCGGGTTGATCCCGTTGACCCGGATGCCGTGCTCGCCCAGCTCGGCGGCGAGCAGGCGCACCTGGTGGGCCTGGTCGGCCTTGGTGGCGGAGTAGGCGATGTTGTTGGGGCCGGCGAACACGGCGTTCTTCGAGGCGATGTAGACGATGTCACCGCCCAGCTCCTGGGCGATCATCACCCGGGCCGCCTCCCGCGACACGAGGAACGACCCGCGCGCCATGATGTCGTGCTGGAGATCCCAGTCCTCGGCCGAGGTCTCCAGCAGCGGCTTGGAGACCGAGATCCCGGCGTTGTTGACGACGAGGTCCACTCCGCCGAAGGCCAGCACGGCCGCACGGAACGCCGCAGCGATCTGTTCCTCTGAGGTGACGTCCACGGTCACGGCGACGGCCTTGTCGGGCCCGCCCAGTTCCTCGGCGACGGCGGCGGCGTTCTCCGCGTGGAGATCGGCGACGACCACGCACGCGCCCTCGGCCACGAGCCGGTGCGCGACGGCCTTGCCGATCCCGCTTGCGGCACCCGTCACCAGCGCCACCCGGGTCGCCAGCGCCCTGGGCTTCGGCATCCGCTGGAGCTTGGCCTCCTCCAGCGCCCAGTACTCGATGCGGAACTTCTCGGACTCCTCGATCGGCGCGTACGCGGACACGGCCTCGGCCCCGCGCATCACGTTGATGGCGTTGACGTAGAACTCGCCCGCGACCCGGGCGGTCTGCTTGTCCTTGCCGAAGGAGAACATGCCCACGCCGGGCACCAGCACGATCGCCGGGTCGGCGCCGCGCATGGCGGGGGAGCCGGGCTCGGCGTGCCGCTCGTAGTAGGCGGCGTACTCCTCGCGGTACTCGGCGTGCAGCTCCTTCAGCCGCGCGATCGCCTCCTCCAGCGGGGCGCTCGGCGGCAGGTCCAGGACCAGCGGCCGGACCTTGGTGCGCAGGAAGTGGTCCGGGCAGGAGGTCCCGAGCGCGGCGAGCCGCGGGTGCTCGGCGCTCGCGAGGAAGCCGAGCACGACCTCGGAGTCGTCGAAGTGCCCCACCTGGGGCCGGTCCTGCGAGGCGACGGCCCGCACGTACGGGGCGAGCGCGGCGGCCCGCTCCCGCCGCTCCGGGGCGCTGAGCGCGGTGTACCCCTCGATCACGGGCCCGAAGGGCTCGGCCCTGCCCCGCTCGGCGAGGAACTTCTCTGCGGTCCGGATGATGTGCAGCGAGTTCCGCTCGCACTCCTCGGAGGTGTCGCCCCAGGCGGTGATCCCGTGCCCGCCGAGCACGCACCCGACGGCCTGCGGGTTGGCCTTCTGCACAGCGGCGATGTCCAGCCCCAGCTGGAACCCCGGCCGCCGCCACGGCACCCACACCACACTGTCCCCGAAGCACTCGGCGGTCAGCTTCTCCCCGTCGGCGGCGCAGGCCAGCGCGATCCCCGAGTCCGGGTGCAGATGATCGACGTGAGCGGCCTCGACCAGCCCGTGCATGGCGGTGTCGATGGACGGAGCGGCCCCGCCCTTTCCGTGCAGGCAGTAGTCGAACGCGGTGACCATCTCGTCCTCGTGCTCGACACCGGGATAGACGTCGGCGAGCGCCCGCATCCGGTCGAGCCGCAGCACGGCGAGCCCGCCCTCGGTCAACGTCCCGAGATCCCCGCCGGACCCCTTGACCCACATCAGCTCGACGTCACCACCGGTCACGGGGTCGGTCTCGGTGCCCTTGGCGGAGGCGTTGCCCCCCGCGTAGTTCGTGTTCCGGGGATCGGCTCCGAGCCGATGCGACCGAGCGAGCAGAGCGGCGGCTTCGGGATGCACAGCCATGACATTCCTTTTCAAGAGAGTGGGGTGTGAGGTGCCCTCTTGGGGGCGCGGGGAACTGCGCGACCAGCCACAACCGGCCCGCAGCCCGAATCAGACAGAACCTGGCAGACGCTTACGCACCCCACCCCGCCTGCTGTCCACCCACCCGCTCAGCCACGATCCGCTCGCCCCACCCGGACCGCCGGTACGCAGAAATGGGGTCGGGGTCCAACCCCATCTCCTCCCGAACCTCCCGCAGCAACGGCCGCACATCCGTGTTGTACGCATCCATCAGCACGGCATTCGCCTCCAGCACATCACCACCGCGCTGCGCCGCCCCCAGCGCCTCACCATCGACCAGCAGCGCCTTCGCCGTGGCCTCCTGCACGTTCATCACCGACCGGATGATCGCCGGGATCTTCGCCTCGATGTTGTGGCACTGGTCGAGCATGAACGCGACCTCGGGCGTGAACCCACCACCCCGCACGACCTCGTACATGATCCGGAACAGCTGGAAGGGATCCGCCGCCCCGACCATCAGGTCGTCGTCCGCGTAGAACCGTGAGTTGAAGTCGAACCCGCCGAGCTTCCCCTCTCGCAGCAGCGTCGCCACGATGAACTCGATGTTGGTCCCCGGGGCGTGATGCCCCGTGTCGACGACGACCTGCGCCTTCGGGCCGAGCCTCAGGCAGTGGGCGTAGGCGGTGCCCCAGTCCGGCACGTCCGTCGTGTAGAACGCCGGCTCGAAGAACTTGTATTCCAGCAGCATCCGCTGCCCGTCCCCGAGCCGCTCGTAGACCTCGGCCAGCCCTTCGGCCAGCCGGTCCTGCCGCCCCCGGATGTCGTCCTGGCCGGGATAGTTCGTCCCGTCGGCGAACCACAGCTTCAGATCCGTCGAGCCCGTCGCATCCATGATGTCGACGCACTCCAGCAAGTGAGCGACGGCCTTGCGCCGCACGGAGGCCTCCGGATGACAGATGCTCCCGAGCTTGTAGGCGTCGTCCTGGAACGTGTTGGAGTTGATCGCCCCGAGCCTCACGCCCCGCTGCTCGGCATGTTTCGCCAGTGCCGCGTAGTCGTCGACCCTGTCCCACGGGATGTGCAGGGCCACCGTCGGGGCGACCCCGGTGAACTCGTGCACCTTCGCCGCGTCGTCCAGCTTCTCGAACGGGGTGCGCGGGACGCCCTCCTGCGCGAAGACCTTGAACCGCGTGCCCGAGTTCCCGTACGCCCACGACGGCGTCTCGACGGCCTGTGTCTTGAGAGCGGCCTTCACCGCGGCGAGCTCGGTCACGTCAGGCTCCTGTGACATCGGGTCGTGACGACCACTGAATGAAACGATTCAGGACGCGAAGCTATGGGCCCCCAAGAGGGGTGTCAACCCCTCCGGTGAAGACGGTTACTCGTGGCCCATGCGTGACCTTCTGTCCTCGAACTGGCCCCGAAACTTTTTCGACCGGAACCCATTGACGTGACATGCGCGGCCCGCCTAACGTCCCGGCAACCCAGTTGAAACCTTTCACGACGCCAGGAGGGCCGACCCGCCGGCGTCGTCGAGGAGCCCTCATGACCCACCCGTCCACCACGGGTCCGGCCCCGGTTCTCGCGCTGAGGGACGTCTCCAAGTCTTTCGGCGCGGTCCGCGCACTGCGGGACGTCTCCCTGGAGCTCTTCCCCGGGGAGGTGCACGCACTCGCCGGTGAGAACGGTGCCGGCAAGTCCACCCTCATCAAGACCCTCGCCGGCGTGCACCGCCCGGACACCGGCCAGGTGCTGCTCGACGGTGCGCCCGTCACCTTCCACGGGCCCGGCGACGCCCGCGACGCCGGCATCGCCGTGATCTACCAGGAGCCCACGCTCTTCCCCGACCTGTCGATCGCCGAGAACATCTACATGGGCCGCCGGCCGCGCCGCGCCCTCGGCCGGATCGACCACAAGGCCACCCACAACGCGACCGCCGCCCTGATGAAGCGCCTCGGGGTCGAACTCGACCCCGACCGGCCCGCCCGCGGTCTGTCCATCGCCGACCAGCAGATCGTCGAGATCGCCAAGGCCCTCTCCTTCGACGCCCGTGTCCTGATCATGGACGAGCCGACCGCCGCCCTCACCGGCAGCGAGGTCGCCCGCCTCTTCGGCGTCGTCCGCACCCTGCGCGACCAGGGCGCCGCCGTGCTGTTCATCTCCCACCGGCTGGAGGAGATCTTCGAGATCTGCCGGCGGGTCACCACCCTGCGCGACGGCGCCTGGATCGCCGGCGAGCCCCTGGAGGGCATGACCGAGGACGACCTGGTGCGCCGCATGGTCGGCCGCGACCTCGACGAGCTCTACCCCAAGCAGGACGTGCAGCCGGGCGAAGTCGCCCTGAGCGTGCGCCGGCTGACCCGCGAGGGGGTGTTCACCGACGTGTCGTTCGACGTCCGGCACGGCGAGATCGTCGGACTGGCCGGACTCGTCGGCGCCGGACGCACCGAGGTCGCCCGGGCCGTGTTCGGCATCGACCGCTGGGACGCCGGGGAGGTGTCCGTCCGCGGCAAGGTCCTGGTCAACGGCGCGCCCTCCATCGCCATGGCCGCCGGACTCGCCCTGGTCCCGGAGGACCGGCGCGCCCAGGGCCTCGTGATGGACATGTCCATCGAGCGGAACATCGGCCTCACCGGGTTGCGTACGACGGTGCGGGCCGGGCTGATGGACCGCGGCGCCGAGCGCAGCCGTTCCCTCGACTGGGCCGTCAAGCTCCAGGTGAAGTACGCCCGGATCGCCGACACCGTCAATACGCTCTCCGGCGGCAACCAGCAGAAGGTCGTGCTCGCCAAGTGGCTGGCCACCGGCCCGAAGGTGCTGATCGTCGACGAGCCGACCCGCGGCATCGACGTCGGCACCAAGGCCGAGGTGCACCGGCTGCTGTCGCAGCTCGCCGCCGACGGCGTGGCCGTTTTGATGATCTCCTCCGACCTGCCCGAGATCCTCGGCATGGCCGACCGCGTGCTGGTGATGCACGAGGGCCGGCTCACCGCCGAGATACCCCGCTCCGACGCCACCGAGGAAACCGTGATGGCCGCAGCCACCGGGAGGGCCGCCGTATGACGGTCGTGACCCCGCAGGAGGCCCCCGTGGCCGACGTGCCCAGGTCGAGCGGAACCCGGCTGGTCGACCGCGTCTTCAAGATGCGCGAACTCGCCATCCTGGTCGTCTTCCTGGTGATGATCGCCGTCACCCAGGCAGGCAACCGCGAGTTCCTGTCCGAACAGGGCATCAAGGACCTGCTGCTGAACGCGACGATCCTGGTCCTGGTCGCCACCGGCCAGTCCCTCGTCGTCATCACCCGCAACGTCGACCTGTCCGTCGGATCCACGCTCGGCATCGGCGCGTTCGCCGCCGGCACGTACCTCCAGGGCGGCGGAGACCCCGTCGTGGCGGTCGCGCTGGCCGTGCTGCTCGGGATCGGCTTCGGACTGCTCAACGGACTGCTCGTCAGCCTCGGCCAGGTGCCCGCGCTCGTCGTCACCCTCGGCACGCTCTACATCATCCGCGGCATCGACTCCATCTGGGTCGGCTCCCGCCAGATCACCGCGGCCGATCTGCCCGGCGGATTCGTCGACTTCGGTTCCGGCGGAATCTCGGCGGTGCCGTACCTGGCGCTGATCGCGTCGGCGGTGCTCATCGCCACCGCCTACTACCTCAGGCACTTCGCCAGCGGACGCGAGCTGTACGCGCTCGGCTCCAACCCCGAGGCGGCCCGACTCGCCGGCATCCCCGTCCGCAAGCGGATCCTCGCCGCGTACACCTTCTGCGGCGCCCTCGCCGGACTCGCCGGCGCGATGTACCTGGCCCGCTTCGGCAACGTCGACTCCGGCACCGGCAACGGCTACGAACTGACCGTCGTCAGCGCGGTCGTGGTCGGCGGCGTCGTCTTCACCGGCGGCTCCGGCAGCGTCTACGGCGCCGCCCTCGGCGCGCTGCTGCTGACCTCCGTCAACAGTGTGCTGCCCGCCCTCGGCGTCAGCTCCGTCTGGTTGCTCGCGATCAACGGCATCCTGCTCATCCTCGCGATCGCGGTCGACCGGGTCGTCGCGCTGCGTGTGGCCTCCGCCCTGAAGAAGAGGAACGCCCGCCATGGCTGACAGCTCCCTGCGTCCGGCGGCCGGCTGGTCCGGCCTGAAGAGGTGGGACTCCGCCGTCGGCGCACTCCTCGTCGTCGTCCTGCTGTTCTCCTTCGGCTTCGTCGACGGTTTCGGCAACGCGCTCAACCTGTCCTTCCTGATCGGCAACACCCTTCCGATCGCGCTGATCGCCCTGCCGATGACCCTGCTGGTCGTCTCCGGCGAGGTCGACCTGTCGGTCGCCTCCACGGCCGGTCTGTCCGGCGCCGTGATGGGCGCCCTGTGGAACCAGGGCATGACCATCGAGACGATCATCCCGCTCTGCCTGCTGCTCGGTGTCGTGTGCGGACTGGTCAACGGGCTGCTGGTGACCAGGCTGGGGCTGCCGTCCCTCGCCGTGACCATCGGCACCCTCGCCGCCTACCGGGGCATCGCACAGATCGTGCTCGGGTCCGACGCGGTGACCGACTTCCCCCCGCAGTACCTGGACTTCGCGTCCGGGCGCATCGGTGACACGTTCCTCCCGTACGCCTTCCTGCCGTTCCTCGTCCTGCTCGCCATCGCCGTGGTCGCGCTGCACGCCACACCGTTCGGGCGGTCGCTGTTCGCGATCGGCGCTAGTGAGGAGGCCGCACGGTTCGCCGGGATCCGGGTCAAGCGGCAGAAGCTGATCCTGTTCACGCTGACCGGCCTGATGGCCTCGCTGACCGGGATCTTCTGGGCGCTGCACTTCGCGAGTGCGCGGTATGACAACGCGACGGGGCTCGAACTGTCGGTTGTGGCCGCTGTGTTGCTCGGCGGTATCGACTTCGACGGCGGCAAGGGCACGCTCGGCGGTGCTGTCGCCGGGGTGTTTCTGCTGGGGGCGTTGCAGAACGTGATGAGCCTCCAGGACGTTTCCGCGCAGTCGCAGATCGTCGTCACCGGTGTGTTGCTGGTGCTTTCCGTACTCGGGCCTCGGGTGGCTCGGCAGATCGCCGTGGTGCGTGCTCGATCTTCCGGCTGACCGGTGGTTTGTGGCTGGTCGCGCATTTCCCCGCGCCCCTTTCAGGGCGCTCCCCTCAACCTCGTTCAAAGGAAACCGACATGCGTAAGTCCACCGTCCGCCGCAGCTGTGCGGCCCTCGCCACCGCCACCTCCCTCGCGCTCGCGCTCACCGCCTGCGGCGGCACCACCAAGGAGGACGTGGCGAACGAAGGGGCGTCCGCAGCCACCGCCGGCAAGGCCGATCCGGACGCGGCCACCAAGAAGGGGCTCACCGTCGGGTTCCTGCCCAAGCAGGTCAACAACCCGTACTTCACCTCCGCCGACAAGGGCGGCGAGAAGGCGCTGAAGGAGCTGGGGTCCCGCTACAAGGAGGTCGGGCCGTCCAGCGCGACCGACACCGCCGGGCAGGTCAGTTACGTCAACACGCTCACCCAGCAGCAGGTCGACGCGATGGCCGTGTCCGCGCAGGACCCGGGCGCGCTGTGCACCGCGCTGAAGCAGGCCATGAAGAACGGCATCAAGGTCGTCACCTACGACTCCGACACCACGGCCGGCTGCCGCAACGCCTTCGTCTCGCAGGCCTCCGCAGAAGACCTCGGCCGCACCGAGGTGCAGCTGCTCGCCGAGCAGATCGGCTACCAGGGCGAGATCGCGATCCTGTCCGCCGCGCAGACCGCGACGAACCAGAACACCTGGATCGACTTCATGAAGGACGAGCTGAAGAAGCCCGAGTACAGGAACATGAAGCTGGTCAAGACCGCGTACGGCAACGACGACGCCCAGCAGTCCTTCCAGCAGACCCAGGGACTGCTCCAGGAGCACCCGAACCTGAAGGGGATCATCTCCCCGACCACCGTCGGCATCAAGGCCGCCGCCCAGTACCTGTCGGGCTCCACGTACAAGGGCAAGGTCAAGCTGACGGGCCTCGGCACCCCGAACGACATGCGCAAGTACGTCAAGAACGGCACCGTCGAGGCGTTCGAGCTGTGGGACCCGGCGAAGCTCGGCGAACTGGCCGCCCGCACGGCTGTCGCTCTGTCCTCCGGGCAGATCACCGGCAAGGAGGGGGAGACCTTCAAGGCCGGCTCCATGGGCGAGTACACCATCGGCAAGGACGGCGTCATCAGCCTCGGCAAGCCCACCGTGTTCGACGCCAAGAACATCGACCAGTTCGACTTCTGATCCTGGAGAATCGTTGATGCAGCGCGTGTGCTTCCTGCTGAAGGTCCGGGCGGACCGCCTCGACGAGTACCGCGAGCGGCACGCCGCGGTGTGGCCCGAGATGCTGACGGCACTCTCGGAGACCGGCTGGCACAACTACTCGCTCTTCCTGCGCGAGGACGGACTGCTCGTCGGCTACCTGGAGACCGAGGACTTCGCCGCCGCCCGGGCAGGCATGGAAGCCACCGACGTCAACGCCCGCTGGCAGGCGGAGATGGCGCCGTTCTTCGAGTCGCTGGACGGCGCCCGGCCCGACGAGGCCATGAAACCGCTCACGGAAGTGTTCCACCTCGCATGACGATGGAGTCCACGAGATGCACAGACGTACCTTGCTGGCCGCCGCCCTCGCGGGGGCGGCGGTGACCCCCGCCCTGGCCTCCGGCACCGCACGGGCCACCGGCCCCGGCCCCTCCGTCACCCGGACCGGCACCACCACCCTCGACGGCCGGGCGATCTTCTTCGTGTCGTACGACGGTCTGGTCAACAACAACGCGTTCCAGAAGAACGGCCTGCTGACCTACAAGGGCTATCAGTACGCCGTCTGGTACACCGCCGACCGCAACGCCGTCGTCGGCCGCCGCGCCCTCGGCGGGAGCACCTGGTCCACCGTGAAGGCCGGGCACACGCTCAAGGCCGACGACTCCCACAACGTCATCTCCATGGGCGTCTCCAAGATCGACGGCCGCCTGCACCTCACCATGGACTCCCACAGCGACGGCTTCACCTACGTCAAGTCGGTGGCGGGCCTGATGGACAACCCGGCCGGGCTGAGCTGGACCGCCAGCCGCTTCGGGGCGCCCCAGCCGACCCTGGACGGGGTGGCGCTCACCTCGCAGTTCACCTATCCGCAGTTCGTGTCGACGCCCGACGGCAAGCTCCAGCTGAGCTACCGCGTCGCCGTCTCCGGCAACGGGCGCAACGCCCTCGCCGAGTACGACGGCACGAAGTGGACCGACCTCGGTGAGTGGTCGAGCTCCACCGGCACGTACACCAGTGAGCACGGCTCCTCCACCGCCCGCAACATGTACCTGCACGGCATCGACTACGACCGGAACGGTCGGCTGCACTCCTTCTTCACCTGGCGGGAGCAGAACGGCGCCGTGATGTGCGGCAGCGGCGGCATCACCAACCACGACACCGGCTACGTCTACTCCGACGACCGCGGCCGCACCTGGCGCAACGACGCCGGCACGGTCGTCGGCGTCACCGGCGGCTCCGACAAGGTGTCCGTGACCGACGCCGGCCTGGTGATCGACCCGCTCAACCCCGACCACTCCCTGATGAACCAGGAGAGCCAGTTCACCGACTCCGCGGGCCGGCCGCACGCGATCATCTCCTACGTGCCCGGCCGCTTCGGTCAGTGCACCACGAACTACGTCGCGGACCGCACCGCCAACGGCCGTGCCTTCCACGTCCGCAAGAACGCCTCCGGCACCTGGCAGAAGACCGAGATTCCGGTCCCGCTGAACTCCAGCCAGCGCACCAAGCTGATCCTGGACAAGTACGACAACGCGTACGCGGTCTTCCCGTTCGGCCGGATCGCCGGGGCCTCCGCGGCCTCGGGACACACCGACTGGAAGATTCTCTTCGACGGCAGCGGCCTCAACGCCTTCGGCGAGGTCGTCATCGACGAGACACGGGTCGCGCAGGACGGTGTGCTGTCGTTCATGTACCAGGAGAGGTCCACCGGGACGACCCCCTCGGCGCTGCACGTCGTCGACTTCCGGCTGCCCGCGTGACCGCGACCGGTTCCCGGGGCGGCGTGCCGGTAATGTGAAGCCGCCCCGGCCGCCGCCCCCTCGTCTCCCTCTGGAGGTCCCTGCCCGATGGCCCAGTCGGTGGGTATCAAGGACGTCGCCCGCGTCGCCGGAGTCTCCGTCGGCACGGTCTCGAACGTGATCAACCGCCCGGACACGGTCGCGACCGAGACCCGGGCCCGGGTGCTGTCCGCGATAGACCGGCTCGGGTACGTCCGCAGCGAGTCCGCGCGCCAGCTGCGCGCGGGACGCAGCCGCATCATGGGGCTGCTCGTCCTCGACATGGGCAACCCCTTCTTCGTCGACGTCGCGCGCGGCGCCGAGCGTGCCGCCCGGCAGGCCGGACTCGGCGTCATGGTCTGCAACAGCGCCCAGAACCCCGGCGAGGAGGCCGAGTACCTGTCGCTCTTCGCCGAGCAGCGGGTGCGGGGCGTGCTGCTCACCCCGGCCGACGCGACCGGCCGCAACATCGAGACGTTCCGCCGGCACGGCATCCCGTTCGTCCTGGTCGACCGGGTGGCCGAGGGCACCACCGAGTGCTCGGTCTCCGTCGACGACGTGGCGGGCGGCGCCCTGGCCGTACGGCACCTCGTCGACGCCGGGCACCGCTCGCTCGCCTACGTCAGCGGCCCGCCCGGCCTGAACCAGGTCAGCGACCGCCGCACCGGCGCCCTCGAAGCGCTCGCCGAGGCCGGGCTCGGCCCCGACGCGCTGCGTGAGCTGCCGACCGAACGGCTGGACGTCGCCGCGGGGCGGGACGCCGGGGCCCGGCTGCTCGGGCTGGCGGACCGGCCCACCGCCGTGTTCTGCGCCAACGACCTCCTCGCCCTCGGTGTCCTGCAGGCCATGTACGCGGCCGGTGTGGGTGTCCCCGACGACCTCGCCATCGTCGGCTACGACGACATCGAGTTCGCCGCCGCCGCCGCCGTCCCGCTCACCTCGGTACGGCAGCCCGCCGTCACCATGGGCGCCATGGCCGCCGAGCTGCTCCTGGAGGAGACGGAGGAGGAGGGCGCGGCGCGCGCGCACGAGCACCGGAGGGTCGTCCTGCAGCCCGAGCTGGTGGTCCGCCGCTCCAGCCTGTCGGCTCGCTGAGCCTGAACGGCGGTTCAGCAAGATTTCATGATCGAAGGGCCTCCTCACCGGTGATCCCTGTGATGAACTGGGACGCGGTCCGAAAATCCGTCCGTCCCGGGAGCCCTGTTGACCGTCAGCTACCGCCAGCCCGGAGTCGTCCTCACCGACCGCCGCTTCACGGTCCCCCTCGACCACGGCCGCCCCGACGGCGAGACGATCGAGCTGTACGCCCGCGAAGTCGTCGCCAGCGACAAGACGCACCAGGACCTCCCCTGGCTCCTGTACCTCCAGGGCGGGCCGGGCTTCGGCGCGGACCGCTCCGTCGGCAGGCCCGGCTGGCTCGGCAGGGCCCTCAAGGAGTACCGCGTCCTGCTCCTCGACCAGCGCGGCACCGGTCACAGCACACCCGCGAACCGGCAGACGCTCCCGCTGCGCGGCGGCCCGGCCGAGCAGGCCGGCTACCTCACGCACTTCCGCGCCGACTCGATCGTCCGCGACTGCGAGGCGATCCGCACCCGGCTCACCGGCGGCAGGCCCTGGACCGTGCTCGGCCAGAGCTTCGGCGGCTTCTGCGTCACCAGCTACCTGTCCCTCGCCCCCGAAGGCCTGGCCACCGCCGTCGTCACCGGCGGGCTGCCCTCACTGGACGCGCACGCGGACGACGTGTACCGGGCCGCCTTCCCGCGCATCGAACGCAAGGTCACCGCCCACTACGCCCGCTACCCCGAGGACGCCGAGCGCGCCCGCCGCATCGCCGGCCACCTCCTCGACCACGACGTGGTCCTGCCGAACGGCTACCGGCTCACCGTCGAGGCGTTCCAGTCCCTCGGCATCGCCCTCGGCACCGGCGACGGCAGCCACCGCCTCCACTACCTCCTCGAGAACGCCTTCGTCCGCACCCCGCAGGGCCGCGCGCTCTCCGACGCGTTCCAGGAGCAGGTGCAGGGCATGCTCTCCTACGCCCGCCACCCGCTGTACGCCCTGGTCCACGAGTCGATCTACGGCCAGGACGCCCGGCCCACGGCCTGGTCGGCCGAGCGGGTCCGCGCCGAGTTCCCCCGGTTCGACGCCGCCAAGGCCCTCGCGGGAGACGAGCCCCTGCTGTTCACCGGAGAATCGATTCACCCCTGGATGTTCGACTGCGACCCCGCGCTGCGCCCGCTGCGCGAGACCGCCGACCTGCTCGCCGTCCGCACCGACTGGACGCCCCTGTACGACCCGGCCCGTCTCGCCGCCAACACGGTGCCGGTCGTGGCCGCCGTCTACCACGACGACATGTACGTCGACACGGCCCACTCGCTGCGCACCGCCCGTGCGATCCGGGGCCTGCGCACCTGGGTCACGGACGAGTTCGAGCACGACGGCATCCGCGCCGGCGGCCCCCGCGTCCTCGACCGGCTGCTGGCGCTCGTGCGGGGCGAGGCGTGATCTCGTGCCGCGGAGCCCGTCACGCCGGGGGCGCGGACCAGTGCTGCGGCAGGCAGCGTTTGCCCGTGTCGGAGCGGCGTCCGGTGCGTGCTCTCGGCGTGCCGGCCGGAAGCTCTCGTACGGGGCGTTCTCGGGCTTTCGGCCGGTGCGGCGAGAGGGCGTGCCGGGCGTCGCGACGGGGCGAACGTGGCCTGCCGCGGCGCTAGTCTGCTGACATGACGACCACTCAACTGCAGCCCATGCCCGGCGACTGGCGGCGTGCCCTCGCGGTCGTGGCGCATCCGGACGACCTCGAGTACGGCTGCTCGGCGGCGATCGCGGGCTGGACCGACGGGGGCCGCGAGGTCGTCTACGTCCTCGCGACCCGGGGCGAGGCGGGCATCGACACGCTGGACCCCGCGCGGTGCGGGCCGCTGCGCGAGCAGGAGCAGCGGGCGAGCGCGGCCGTGGTCGGCGTGTCGGAGGTGGAGTTCCTCGACCACAAGGACGGCGTCATCGAGTACGGCACCGCCCTGCGCCGCGACATCGCCGCCGCCATCCGCCGGCACCGGCCCGAGCTGGTCATCACGCTCAATCACCGCGACACCTGGGGCGGTGTCGCCTGGAACACCCCGGACCACGTGGCCGTCGGCCGGGCCACGCTCGACGCGGCCGGCGACGCCGGCAACCGGTGGATCTTCCCCGAGCTGATCGAACAGGGCCTCGACCCCTGGGACGGCGTGCGCTGGGTCGCGGTCGCCGGCTCCAGCACGCCCACGCACGCGGTCGACGCGACGGCCGGGATGGAACGGGCGGTGCGCTCCCTGCTGGAGCACCGCACGTACATCGAGGTGCTGACCAGCGAGGATCCAGAGACGTACGCACGCGGCTTCCTGACCCGCAACGCCGAGGCGACGGGGGAGCGGTTCGGGGGCAGGCCGGCGGTGGCGTTCGAACTGTTCAGCAGATGACCAGCGGTCGACCGGCGGTTGACGGGGGAGAGCATGACAGGCAGCGAGGAACTGGCCGGGCGGTTCGAGGAACACCGGGGGCGTCTCAAAGCGGTGGCCTACCGCATGCTCGGATCGCTGTCCGAGGCGGAGGACGCGGTCCAGGAGGCCTGGCTGAGGCTCGGCCGCACCGACGCGGACGACATCGGCAACCTCGGCGGCTGGCTCACCACGGTGACCGGCCGGGTCTGTCTGGACCTGCTGCGCTCGCGCACCGCGCGGCGCGAGGAACCGATGGGCGACACCCAGGACACCGCCCGCGCCTTCGTCCCCGACCCGGTGCTGCGGCCGCTGTCGCACATCGACCCGGCGGAGGAGGTGCTCCAGGCCGATTCCGTGGGCCTGGCCCTCCTCGTCGTGCTGGAGAATCTGACGCCCGACGAGCGGCTGGCGTTCGTGCTGCACGACATGTTCGCCGTGCCGTTCGACGACATCGCGCCCATCGTGGAGCGCAGCCCCGCCGCGACCCGGCAGCTCGCGAGCCGGGCCCGCCGCCGGGTGCGGGGCGCCACCCCCTCGGCCGAGCCGGACCTCGGCCGGCAGAAGCAGGTGCTCGGCGCCTTCCTGGCCGCCTCGCGCGGCGGTGACTTCGAGGCGCTGCTGGGACTGCTGCACCCGGACGTGGTGCTGCGGGCCGACTCGGGGACGCTGATGCGGGGCGCGGCCGCGTCCAAGGTCGTCCAGGGCGCGAAGGCAGTGGCGGAACAGGCGCTCATGTTCGCCCCGTTCGTGCGCTCCGCGCAGCTGGTGCTGATCAACGGCTCGGTGGGGATGATCGACGTGTCCGGGGGCCGGGTGCAGTCGGTCATGGGCGTCACGATCGCCGACGGCCGGATCACCGGCATGTACGTCCTGGCCGACCCCGAACGGCTGGAGCTCCTGGAGGTCCCCGGGCCGGCGGCATGACCGTGACTCGCCCGTCACCGGTCGTTTCGTATGCTGAACGGCATGCGAGATCACCAGGCCGGACCGGCGGAACTGCGGGGCGACTGCGAGCGGTGCTTCGGACTGTGCTGCGTCGCCCTGCCCTTCGCCGCCTCGGCCGACTTCGCGGTCGACAAGGCCGCCGGCACGCCCTGCCGCAACCTCCGTGAGGACCACCGCTGCGGCATCCACGCCAGGCTCCGGCAGAAGGGATTCACCGGCTGCACGGTCTACGACTGCTTCGGTGCCGGGCAGCAGGTCTCGCAGATCACCTTCGGCGGGCGGGACTGGCGTACCGGGCCACCGGAGGACGCGCGCCGCATGTTCGAGGTGTTCCCGGTGGTCCGGCAGCTGCACGAACTGCTGTGGTATCTGACCGAGGCGCTCACCCTGCCGGCGGCCCGTCCGGTCCACCCCGAGCTGCGCAAGGCCCTGGAGCAGACCCGGGAACTGACCGGCGGGAGCCCCGAGGAGCTCGCCGGGTTCGACGTGGCGGCCCACCGGCAGGAGGTCAACGTCCTGCTGCTGAGGTCGAGTGAACTGGCCAGGGCCGGCTTCAAGGGCCGCAAGAAGAACCGCCGGGGTGCGGACCTCATGGGAGCCCGGCTCAAGGGCGCCGACCTGCGGGGTGCGAATCTGCGCGGTGCCTACCTCATCGCCGCCGACCTCACCGGAGCGGACCTGCGGGGAGCCGACCTGATCGGTGCCGACCTGCGCGACGCGGACCTCACGGACGCCGACCTGACCGGGGCGTTCTTCCTCACCCAGCCGCAGCTGAATGCGGCCCGGGGCAGTGCCGGGACGCGGCTGCCCGGGTCAGTCACCCGCCCCGGGCACTGGACTGCGCAGGTCTGAGGCCGGCTCGCGCACCGGGGCGCGGCGCTCGGGGTGCAGGCGCAGGCCCTCCGGCATCAGCGTCAGCCGCTCCGTCACGCGCAGCCGGTAGCCCGGGTCGGCCCGCAGCTCGTAGCGCCGCAGCAGCAGTCCGAGCACCAGCGTGGCCTCGTGCAGCGCGAACTGCCGCCCGATGCACGCACGTGCGCCCGTCCCGAACGGCTTGAAGGTGTGCGGGGGCCGGGACCGTACGGCCGAGGCGTCGAAGCGGTCGGGGTCGAACCGTTCGGCGTCCTCGCCCCACACCTCGGGGTCCCGGTGCAGCATCGGCGTCAGCACCAGTGCCCAGGCGCCCCGCCGCATGGGGTGCTCCCCGGCCAGCACGGTGTCCTCCCGGGCCTCCCGGGCGAACGCGGGCGCGGTGGGCCACAGCCGCAGCGACTCGTCCAGCACGCGGCGGACGTAGCGCAGCCGGGCCACCTGCTCGTAGGCCGGCTCCGCCGTGTCTGCCCACACCCGGTCCACCTCGGCGCGGGCCCGGGCGGCGATCCGGGGATGGCGGGCGAGGTAGTGCAGGGCGAAGGAGAGCGCGCCCGAGGTGGTCTCGTGCCCGGCCACGAGGAACGTGATGACCTGGCGGCGGACGTTCTGCGGCGCCAGCCGTTCGCCGGTGCCGGGGTGGGCCGTCTCCAGCATGCGGTCCAGCAGATCGCCGTCGCCGCCGCCGGTGGCCTGCCGCGCCCGGACCAGTTCGTCGACCGTGCGGTTGAGGTGGGCGATGTCGGCCGCGTTGCGGCGGCTCGCGCCGCGCAGCAGCAGCGGGGCCAGCGGGAAGGGCACGGTGTTGAGCCGCTGGGCGTACGTCAGCGTGCCGACCATCGCGGTCACGAAGGGATGGGGCCGCGAGCGCTCGAACGAGCCGAAGTCGTGCCCGAAGCCGGTGCGCGCGATCGTCTCCAGCGTCAGTTTGGTCATGTCGCCGGGCACGTCCACCGCCCGGCCCGTCGCCGCCGCCCGGTCCCAGTGTTCCGTCAGCCGCCGCGCGACCGAGAGCATCATCGGGTGGTAGCCGGCCATGGCGTCGCGGCTGAACCCCGGGGCGAGCACATCGTGGGCCAGCTGCCAGTTGGGCTCGTGGTTGTAGGCCGTGAACAGGCCGTCCCCGGCGACCGGCCGCAGGTTGGCCACGCCGAGCCCCACGTGCTTGGCGAACCGGGACTCGTCCGCGAGGTCGGCCGCGTGCCGGGCGCCCCACACGAACACGAACTCCTTGCCGAACACCTTGCGCCGGAACACCGGGCCCAGTTGACGGCCGTAGCGCAGCGAGTCCTGGATCGGAGTGCGCCGGTCGACACCCAGGACGTCCCCGAGCAGCGGGATGCGGCGCGGCGGGTGCGGGATGCGGTCCAGAGCCGGCCAGCCCAGCTCGGCACTGCGGAAGCCCTTGGGCTCCCCGGTCCGTGTCGGCGCCTCCGTCATGACGCGATCTCCCTTGATCCGGCAGCGGGTTCGCACGTGTTGTACGTGGGTTCAATAGCGCGATTCAGTCTGGGCCCGTTGCTGAACCGACGTCAAGTAAAGTGCGGGCATGGCCGCGAACCAGGGCGGGCGCACGCGCCGTCGGCTCAGCACCGAGGAGCGCCGGGAGCAGCTCCTGTCCGTCGGTGCGCGGCTGTTCTCGGAGAGCCCCTACGACGACGTGTGGATCGAGCAGGTGGCCGAGATCGCCGGGGTGTCGCGCGGGCTGCTGTACCACTACTTCCCGACGAAGCGGGACTTCTTCGCGGCGGTCGTCGAGCGTGAGAGCGAGCGCATGCTGCGCATGACGGCGGCGGTGCCCGGCGTCCCGGTCCGCGAGCAACTCGCCGCCGGTCTTGACACGTTCCTGGAGTACGTCCAGGCGCACGCGCACGGATACCGCGCCTTCCACCGCGCCGACGCGGCCGGGGACCAGGCGGTGCGGCGGGTCTATCAGCGGGCCCTGGGTGCGCAGGAGCGGCAGATCCTCGCCGCGCTCGCCGCCGATCCTGAGTTCGGCCCCGCCTTCGAGGAGCGGGCGGAGGTCCGGCTGGCCGTGCGCGGCTGGCTGGCGTTCACCACGAGCGTCTGCCTGGAGTGGCTGCGCGGCGCGGAGTTGGACCGCGCGCAGGTGCGCGAGCTCTGCGCACGCGCCCTGCTGGGCGTGCTCACACCCTGAACGTGTCGCAAAGGGGACGTGCCGTGGTTGGCGCACACCCGGAACTTCGATAGGTTAGGTGAGGCTTACCTAAGGAGGTCTGGGATGGGTGACGACAGCCACAGCTGGACGGCGGCTCCCGCCGCGGCGGAGCGGGCGCGCTCGGTGCTCGCCGCCGCGTGGTCCTGCTCCGTGACCGCGGAGGGCACACGGGAGGAACTGGTCGGCGCGCACACCGTGGGCGAGGACGGCCGGGTGCTCGTGGACGTGCCCGGGGACAGCGCCCTGCTCGCGGCCGTGATCTGCGCGCCCCGCGGTGAGCCGTCCGCGGTGCTGGAGTTCGCCGACGCCGCGCCCGTTCCGGTCCGCAACCGGATCCGCGCCCGGCTGTGGCTCGCGGGCTGGTTCGCCGTCGAGGGCGAGCGGCTCGCCTTCACGCCCACCCGTGTCGTGCTGCGGCAGCCGTCCGGCTCCGTGGTCGTGGACCTCGACGAGTTCGCCGCCGCCGGGCCCGACCCGCTCACCACGGCGGAGGCGCGGCTGCTGACGCACCTCGCCGACTGCCACGCCGACGCCGTCGAACGGCTCACCCGGCTCGTCGACTCCGACAGCCTGCACGGCGCGGTCCGCGTCCAGCCGCTCGCCGTCGACCGGCACGGCCTGACACTGCGCATCGAACGGGTCCGCGCCCACGGCGACGTGCGCCTCGCCTTCCACGCGCCCGCCGACGACGTCGCGCAGCTCACCGAGCGCATGCACGTCCTGCTCGGCCAGGCCGCCGCCGCGTCGTGCCCGCGGGCCCTACAGCGGCAGCGCACAGACGGCGACGGGTGAGGGGAACGATTCTCCTGTGCGCCGGAGTCCGCCGCCCTCGTCCACGTGGAAGACGGTGACGGTGGAGGACTTCTGGTTGGCGGCGAACAGCAGCGTGCCCTCCGGTGAGAAGGCGATCTGACGGGGGAAGTCCCCGCCCACCGGCACCGTGCCGAGCAGCCGCAGCCGGGCGCCCTTCGCCTCGACGGCGTAACGGGTGAGGCTGTTGTGGCCGCGGTTGGCGAGATAGGCGTAGCGGCCGTTCGCGGTCACCAGGATCTGCGCCGGGTAGCTGCTGCCCGGGCCCGTGCCCGTGGACTGCGCCCCGCCGACGGTGACCCGGCCGGAGGTCTTGTCGTACGAGCAGACCGCCACGGTGTTGTCGACCTCGTTGGCGAGGTAGGCGTACCGGCCGCCGGGATGGAACGTGAGGTGGCGCGGACCCGCGCCCGGCCGGGTCCGGGCGCGCGCGACCTCGGTGAGCGTGCCCGCCTTCTCGTCCAGCCGGTACGAGTGGACGGTGTCCGTCCCCAGGTCGACGGCGATCACATGGCCGCCGTCCGGGCTCGTGACGACCTGGTGGGCGTGCGGGCCCTCCTGGCCCGGCCCGGGCGGCGGAGCGGAGTGCCGCACGAGGTCGGTGCGTTCACCGAGGGCGCCCGAGGCGTCGATGGGATGCACGGCCACGCTGCCCGAGCCGTAGTTCGCGCTCAGCAGCCAGCGCCCGCCCGGATGCACCGACAGATGACATGGGGCGGCCCCGCCGGTGCTCCGGCTGCCCAGCACCTTCCGGTCGGACAGCCGGACGGCTGTCACGGCACCGTCGTCACGCTCGTCCACCGCGTACAGCGTGCGGCGGTCCGGGTGGATCGCCAGGTACGACGGGTCGCCGACACCACCGATCGTGCCGGCGCCGGTGATCCGGCCCGTCCCCGGGTCGTACGTAGCCAGGCCGACGCCCGTGCCGCCGCCCTCGGCGGAGGTGTAGGTGCCGAGGTACAGCGGGCGGGGCCCGGAGGGGCGGCGGGCCCCGCGCGACGGGCTCGTACTCGCCTCAGGGGCCGTGGCCGGATCCGACGCCGGGGCGGGCGCGCCGCCGCAGGACGGCAACGCCGCCACGGCCGCCCCGCCCGCCAGCGCGCCGACGAACCGGCGCCTGCTCCAGCCGCCCCTGTCCATGTCGCCCCTCAGGTCGTCCCTCGTCCCGGTCGTGACAGCCACCTTGTCGTTTCCCGCCCGTCGGGTGCAAACAACCCCGTCGGGTGCAGACAACGGCAGCAGGTGTCACGCGCGGGGACGGCTACCAGTCCCCGTCCTGGACCGGTGCGCCCGGGGCGTCCTTGAGCTGCTGCGTCTGCCCAGGCGCCGGCGGCTGCCAGGGCTCGTGGTCGTCGCCGAGCCAGTCGCCGACCGGCTTGACGGACTGGAGCGTGTCCGTGGGGGCGAGGTCCTCCGCGTCCTGGTCGAAGTAGTCGAACCAGGGCAGGCCGGCCCGGGTGTAAGCGGCCCGGTCCACCGGCGACGGCGGTGCGGCCTCGCCGGTGATGCGGCGCCACTCCGGCGGCGTCACCAGGTGCACGAACACCCGCCCGGCAGGTTCCCGCGACCAGTCCGTGAGCGGCCGTTCGTCCTGGTAGACCTCCTGCCGCATGGAGCCGCCGACACCCAGACCCATCGCGGCGGCCGCGCGCGGCGGACTCGCCGGAACGGCACCGGCGGCAGGCGCCGGAACCGACCCGGGCGCGGCCGGAGCCGCCGGGGGCATCGGGGCGCCGTAGCCGGCGGAAGCGGGCGGGGCGGCCGGGGGCATCGACGCGCTGTAGCCGCCGGACCCGGCGGTGGGCAGGCCGCCCGGCATCGCCGCGCCGTAGCCGCTCGCCGGCGGCGCGGAGCGCTCCCGCTCCGCCCGCAGCCGCTCCTCGGCACGCCACCGCGCCAGCTCGCGGTCGTTCAGCGCGAAGGACTGCAGCTGTACGCCGCCCCACACCTCCTCGCCGGTGACCTGCCCCTCGACGGTGGCGCCCAGACCGAGCGGAACGGCCACGAACTGCCGGACCGTGCCCGTGCCGGAGTTGATGCCGTCCAGCCAGGGCTGGCGGGGGAGCACCACATAGTTCTGCGGGTCGCGTGCCGGCCGGTCGCTCCAGGGCCGGCCGGAGACCGCGCAGACCTTGCCGACGCCGACCTGCAGCGCGGCCGGCTCCGAGGTGCCCGCGAAGCTCAGCCACATCGCCTCGCGCAGATAGACCGGCAGCATCACACCGCCGCGAGCCCGCCACTCGCCGGGGACCCGGTCCGCGTAGTCCGCGACGCGCCGCACCGGGAACTCGCCGAGGCCCGGGGGCAGCGGATGAGTGCCCGTCTCCGGCAGGCGCAGTGTGCGGATGAACCGCACGGCGACCCCGCCCGGCAGCCGCAGAGTGTTCCCGTCGATCCGCACGTCGGCCATCGGCCCGCCCCTCGCATCAGGCGCCGGCCCCCTGCCGGCGCTTCCCTCAGCGAGAACGCCCACCGAACCCCGCGCGGTTCCGCCACATCTGCTCCGTGACGCCCAGCCGCTCCCGCAGCCGCGTCAGACGGGGCATCCGGGCCCGCTGCTCGCGCGACACACGGTCCAGTTCCTCGAACAGGCGGCGGGTGCGGTGCTCGGTGTCGAGTTCGTCGAGGATGCGGTCGACCTCCGTCAGCACGGCCCCCGGAAGCTGCCAGTGCCCGGGGGAGCGCTCGGCCTCCTCGCGCAGCAGCAGGGCCAGCTTGTCGCGGGTGCCCGCGGCGGTGCGCAGTTCTGCGGCCAGACGTTCCTCCGCCGACTCGGCGCTCGCGCTCAGATGGGTGGTGACCAGCACCGCGAAGCTCACCACGGCGTCGGCGATCTCGGACAGCACCTGCTCCAGGGCGGCACCCGTCTCGGCCTCGAACAGCGGCTCGGGCTCGCGCTGCTTCGCGAGGTCGGTGAGGGAGCGGGCGAGCACGCGCAGGACCACCGTGCAGATCTCCAGCGTGTCCAGGCCGGTGCGCATCACCACCCGGTGCAGCACGCTGTCCTGCACGCGCGGGTTGAGCCGCAGACTGTCCTCCGCCTGCCGCAGCGCCGCGTCCACCTCGACGATGTCGTGGTCCAGCCGGCGCGCCTCGTGCAGCTGGCTCTCCGCGCGGTCCACGGGTGTGCCGCCCGCGGCCTCCTCGCCCATGCGCAGCATCAGCTGCCGCAGCCGGCGCGAGAGGCCCTCGATGGACTCGCCCGCCTCCTCCACCCACACCGGCGGAGCCAGCAGCAGGTTGCAGGCGAGTCCGACGGACGCGCCGATCAGGGTCTCCACCACCCGGGCCCAGGCGGTGTCCCCGACGCTGGTGACACCGAGGACGAGCATCGCGCTGATCGCGACCTCGGGCACGTACTCCTCCACCCGGACCAGCCGTCCCACCGCCAGCGAGGCCACCAGGAGCAGCGCCAGGCTCCACCAGGTCAGCCCCACCAGCAGGCTGAACGCGATGGCGACGAGGACGCCGGTCACCACGGCGTTCACCCGCCGGAAGCCGTTGGTGATCGTGGCGTACAGGGTCACCTGGACGACCAGCAGTGCCGTCAGGGGAGCGGTGAGCGGGGCCGGCTCGGGGCTCAGCCGCAGCGCGATGACGTACGCGATCGTCGCCGCGGTCGCGGACCGCACCGTCTGGACGACCACCGGATCACGACGCTTCCTCACGATCCGCTCGGCGTGCGCCGTCCACTCACGTACCTCTCGCATCCTCGGGCTGTTCCCCTTCCCCGGCGTATCGAACGGATCCGTCGCACACATCCATCACTTCCATGAAGGACGCTCACGAAGGACGTTAGTGCCGGGGCACAGCGCGGGCGACCGAGGAGCTCAGGCGGACACCTTGTCGAGGAAGGCGGACAGCTGGCTCCTGGTCCGCGCGATCTGTTCCTCCACGGTGAGGCTCTCCTCGAACCGGGACCCCGCCTCCGGCGCCTTCTTCCCGCGTACGTACAGGGAACAGGCGAGGTCGGTGCACATGTACGCGCCCACGGAGTTGCCCTCACGGCCGGCCGGCCCCGCCTTCCGCGCGGTCATCAGCGAGACCCCGCCGCGCGGATGCGTCGTCAGGCACAGCGAACACATGCTGCGGTGCAGGAACCCGCGCTGCGCGACCTGGAACCGCATCGAGAGGCCGATGAGCCGCCCTCCCCGCTCGGTCACCAGATAGCTGCGGTCGGGTGCCCCCGGGTCCCGCCACCCGAGGAAGTCGAGATCGTCCCAGGGCCGCTCGTCGAGGTCCCGGGGCACGGTCAGACGCTTGGCCTCGCCCTTCGAGCAGTTGATGAAGGAGGCGCGGACGTCCTGCTCGGTGAGCGGCTGCATGGGAACTCCTGAAGTCGTCTTCGCGAACCTAGGGGTCCTAGGTTTTGGCGGCGGGGCCACACTAGACAGTCGCGTCGCCGAGGGCGACCGGATTTCCGTCCGGCCCGGGGTGCCTGTGACGGATCTTCGTGGCGTCGCCGGAGATCCGTCAGAAACCCCCTAGCCGACCGCGGCCCGCGGCGGCCACGCCCCGGGCGCCAGCACCCCCAGCGCGTACGCCCGGGCCACCAGTTCCGTGCGGTTGGACGCACCCCAGCGGGACGACAGACGGCGCAGGTGGTAGGTGACACCGTCCGCACTGAGGCCCGTCTCGCGGGCCGCCCGGGCCGTGGTGGCGCCGGCGGCCAGGAGCGCCAGGACGCGGGTCTCCATCGGTGTGACCCGGGCCTGATCGACGGCTGGGACGGGGGAGGGGACGCGTTCGGACTCCACCCGGAGCATCACCAGCAGAGCAGGGGTGTCCTCCGCCGTGTCGCTGACCGGATCCGCCGTCAGTTCGCCGAAGCGATCCGCGCCATTGGGGGCCCGCCAGCGCACCGACACCTGGTAGCGGGAACGGCGGCGCAGGCGCAGGGCCTCGGCGATCCGCTCGACCTGGGTCGCCTCGCGCGGGCTGAACAGGTCCAGCACATCGCGTCCGCGCAGCTGCCCCGGCGTCCTGCCGCACTCCGCCGCCATCGCCGGATTGGCCAGCAGCACCGCCCCGTACACGTCGCACACCGCGACCGGCATCGCGACCCGGTCGAACAGCAGCAGCGCGCGGTTGCGCCACGTCACGGCCTCCTGCCGGGCCAGGTCCACGCGTCGGCTCCTTTCACGCCGTGCCGCTCCCGCGCAAGAGCGGAGCGGCCGCACGCACTACACAATCATGTAGGACCGCCGGTCCGCCTCCCCGGCCCGGTGGACCACGCTGGATCGCAGTACTTCCGTACCGCGAAAGGCAGTTGCCGCGCCATGCCCCCCACCGGACAGACTCCCCTGACCGCCGACGACCTCCCCGGCGTCCCCGTCGCCGACATCTCCGCCACCGGACCCGGTGGTGCGCCCATCCAGCAGGTCATGGATCTGATGCGCGAGCACGGGCCGGTCCTCGTGCGGCGGCTGTACGGGCGGGACACCCTGTTCGTGAGCGACCTGGACCTCGTGGCCGAACTCGCCGACGAGCAGCGGTTCGCCAAGCACATCGGGCCCGGCCTGGAGAACGTCCGCGAGTTCGCCGCCGACGGCCTGTTCACCGCGTACAACGACGAGCCCAACTGGGCCAAGGCGCACGACATCCTCATGCCCGCCTTCGCGCTGGGCTCGATGCGCACGTACCACCCCGTGATGCTGGAGGTGGCCCGCCGGCTCATCGCGTCCTGGGACCGCGACGCCCGCGCCGGCCGGCCGGTGAACGTGCCCGACGACATGACCCGCATGACCCTCGACACCATCGGACTCGCCGGCTTCGGCTACGACTTCGGCTCCTTCGAACGGTCCGAGCCGCACCCCTTCGTCCAGTCGATGGTCCGCTGCCTGGAGTGGAGCATGACCCGCCTGGCGCGCGTGCCCGGCAAGGACTACACCGAGCAGGACGCGGCCTTCCGTGAGGACTCCGCCTACCTCGCCGAGGTCGTCGACGACGTCATCGCCGCCCGCACCGGTACCGACCAGAGCGACGCCGACGACCTCCTCGGCCTGATGCTCACCGCAGAGCACCCGGACGACGGCACCACGCTCGACACCGCGAACATCCGCAACCAGGTCATCACGTTCCTGATCGCCGGCCACGAGACCACCTCCGGCGCGATGTCCTTCGCGCTGTACTACCTCGCCAAGCACCCCACCGCGCTCCGCCTGGTGCAGCGCGAGGTCGACGCGCTGTGGGGCGACCGGGCCGACGTCGAGCCGACGTACGAGGAGGTCGGCCGGCTGACCTACACCCGCCAGGTCCTCAACGAGGCGCTCCGGCTGTGGCCCACGGCCGCCGTGTTCTCCCGCGAGGCCCGCGAGGACACCCTGCTCGGCGGCCGCGTCCCGCTGCGCGCCGGGCAGGGCGTCCTGGTCCTCGCGCCGATGCTGCACCGGCAACCCGTGTGGGGTGACAACCCCGAGCTGTTCGACCCCTCCCGCTTCACGGCCGAGGCGGAAGCCGAGCGGCCGGTGCACGCCTTCAAGCCGTTCGGCACCGGCGAGCGGGCCTGCATCGGGCGGCAGTTCGCGCTGCACGAGGCGACCATGCTGCTGGCCATGCTCGTCCACCGCTACCGGATGGGCGACCACGCCGGCTACCGGCTCGACGTCAAGGAGACCCTCACCCTCAAGCCCGAGGGCTTCACCCTCGCGCTGACGCCCCGCAGCCGCGCCGACCGTGTCCACGGCCCGCTGCCGGGAGCCGCCCCGGCCCAGGACACCGCCACGGCCGAGCCGCAGGACCTGCCCGCCCGCGTCCGTCCCGGCACCGCGGCCCTCTTCCTGCACGGCAGCAACTACGGCACCTGCCGCGACTTCGCGGCCCAGCTCGCCGACGAGGCCACCGCCCTCGGCTGCGCGACCGAGGTGGCCCCCCTCGACGCCTACGCGGACGGCCTGCCCACCGACCGGCCCGTCGTCATCACCGCCGCCTCCTACAACGGCCGCCCCACCGACGACGCCACCGCCTTCGCCGCCCGGCTGGAGGAGACCCACGACCTGTCGGGCGTCACCTACGCCGTCCTCGGCGTCGGTGACAGCAACTGGGCCGCCACCTACCAGCACGTCCCCACCCGCATCGACGAGCGGCTCGCCGCGTGCGGCGCCGACCGGCTGCTGGAGCGTGCCGCCGCCGACGCCTCCGGCGACCTCGCCGGCACCGTCCGCGCCTTCACCGCGTCCCTGCGCACCGCTCTCCTGCAGCGCCACGGCGACCCGGACGCCACGACACCGGACCCGGAGCCCACGACCGCCTACGAGGTCCGCACCCTGAGCGGCGGTCCGCTGGACGCCCTCGCCGGACGGCACGAACTCCTCCCCATGCGGGTCACCGAGGCCCGCGACCTCACCGCCCCCGGCTACGCGCGCCGCAAGCGGTTCCTCCGCGTCGCCCTGCCGGAGGGCGTCACCTACCGCACGGCCGACCATCTCACCGTGCTGCCCGCCAACGCCCCGGACCTCGTCACCCGCGCCGCCGCCGCGCTCGGCGCCGACCTCGACACCGTCCTGGACATCCGCGCCACCCGCCCGCGCCGCGACGGCATCGCCGTGGACCGGCCCGTGACGGTACGGCAGCTCCTCACCCACCACGTGGAGCTGCAGGAGCGCCCGGGCCCCGGGCAGCTGGCCGTCCTCGCCGCCGCCAACCCGTGCCCGCCGGAGCGCACGGCCCTGGCGGCCCTCACCGACGACCCGCGCACCCTCGTGGAGATCCTGGAGGACCACCCGGCCCTGCGCGGCGCCCTGGACTGGCCGCAGCTGCTCGGCCTCCTCACCCCGCTGCGCCCGCGCCACTACTCCGTCTCCTCCTCGCCCGCCGTCGACCCCGGGCACGTGGACCTGATGGTCTCGCTGCTCGAGGCACCCGCCCGTTCCGGCAAGGGCGTCTACCGGGGCACCGGCTCCGGTTTCCTCGCCACCGTCCGGCCCGGCGACACCCTGTACGCCCGTGTGCAGCCGTGCCGCGAGGCCTTCCGCATCGACACCACCGGCGACCCGGCGCCGGTCGTCATGGTCGCGGCGGGCACCGGCCTCGCCCCGTTCCGCGGCGCCATCGCCGATCGTGCGGCGGCCCTCGCGTCCGGCGCCGAACTCGCCCCCGCGGTCTGCTACTTCGGCTGCGACGCGCCGGACGCCGACTACCTGCACGCCGACGAACTGCGCGCCGCGGAGACGGCCGGGGCCGTCTCCCTGCGCCCCGCCTTCAGCGAGGCGCCCGAGGGCGAGGTGCGGTTCGTGCAGCACCGCATCGCCGCCGAGGCCGAGGAGGTCTGGGCCCTGCTGGACTCCGGGGCCCGGGTGTACGTCTGCGGTGACGGTTCCCGGATGGCGCCCGGGGTGCGGGAGGCGTTCCGTACCCTGTACCGGAAGCACACGCCGGACGCCGACGAGACGGCCGCCGAGCAGTGGCTCGACGGACTGGTCGCGCAGGGGCGTTACGTCGAGGACGTCTACGCGGCCGGCTGACCGGCGCGGCAGGGGAGGGGGGCACGCGGTGGTGGACTCCTGGGAACGGGCCCGGCACGTCCTGGCGGCGGCGGGCCTGGACCCCGGCCGCCTCGCCCGCCTCGCCCCCCTCAGCGGCGGCACGTACAACACCGTCGAGGAACTCCGCCTCACCGACGGCAGCCGCTACGTGCTGAAGATCCCGCCCGGCGCGGCCGTGCCCGGTCTGCGGCACGAGAGGCGCCTGCTCGTCTCGGAGGCCGAGTTCTGCCGCCGGGCCGCCCTCGCCGGGGTCCCTGGGCCGCGGAAGGTGCTCGCGGGGGACCACTTCCTGCTGATGACGGCCGTGCCGGGCGACCCCTGGGACGGCACGCTCACCGACCCGGAGCAGACCGCCCTGCGCACCGAGCTGGGGCGCCACGTGGCCCGGCTGCACGAGGTGACCGGCCCCGGCCACGGCTACCCCTCCGGCGCGCTCGGCCCGCTCGCCCGCGACTGGCGGACTGCGTACACGGCGATGTTCGACGCCGTCCTGGACGACGCCCGGCGCTACGGGGCCCGGCTGCCCCGCCCCGTCGACGCGGTGGCCCGCATCGCCGCGTCCGCGTACGGCGCCCTGGACGAGGTGACCCGCCCCCGCCTCGTCCACTTCGACCTGTGGCGGGGCAACATCCTCGTCGACCGCGCGGACGGCCGGGCCCGCATCGGCGGCCTCATCGACGGGGAGCGCATGTTCTGGGGCGACCCCCTGGCCGACTTCGTCTCCCTGGCGCTGCTCGGGGACATCAGGAAGGACGAGGAGTTCCTGGCCGGCTACCGGGAGGCCGGCGGCCGGGCCCGCTTCGACCCCCCGGCCCGTCGGCGCCTGGCCCTGTACCGGGCCTACCTGTACCTGATCATGCTGACCGAGACGGTTCCCCGCGAGGCCGGGGCGGAGCAGCAGCGCTGGGTTCAGGAGACGGTAGCCCCGGAACTCGTCGCGGCCCTGGACGAGATCGCGGAGGCCTCCTGACCCCGCCGTACCGGACGGCCGGTTAGCTCACATCGTGAAATAAGGGGTGGAGGAATGTCGCGCCGGGCCCGCCCCGACGGTATGTTGCAGGTCGGGCAGGGGATGCGAAGGGAGCCACATGGCTGCGCGGAACGGGCGCACGGTACGCGATCTCAGGCGGGCCAACCGCACGGCCGTGCTGCAGAGGCTCTACTTCGACGGCCCGCTCAGCCGCTTCGAACTCGGCCCGGCGACCGGCCTGAGCTCCGGTTCCGTCAGCAACGTCGTCGCCGATCTGGTGGCCGACGGGCTGGTCGAGGAGGCCGGCAGCGTCGACTCCGACGGCGGCCGGCCCCGCACCCTGCTGCGCGTCGCGCCCGGCAGCGGCCACATGATCGGCGTCGACGTCGGCGAGACCCGGGTCCGGGTCGAACTCTTCGACCTCACCCTCACCGAACTCGCCCGCGCCGAGCGCCCGCTGTCACCCCAGCGCTACGAGGTCGAGGCCATCGTCGACCACGTCCGCCACGGCATCGCCGAGGTGCTGGACACCACCGGCCCCGCCCCCGAACGGCTCCTCGGCGTCGGCATCGGCGTCCCCGGCATCGTCGAACGCACCCCTGAGCGCGGCGCGCTCGTGCACGGGCAGACCATCGGCTGGGACGCCGTCCCGCTGGAGGCCCTGCTCCGGGCCGGCTCCCCGCTGCCGGACACCGTCCCGTACTTCATCGACAACGGCGCCAAGACGCTGGGCCAGGCGGAGATGTGGTTCGGCGCCGGACGCGGCGCCCGCAACGCCGTCGTGGTCCTGTTCGGCTCCGGTGTCGGCGCCAGCCTCGTCACCCCCGACGTGGAGCAGGGCCGCGCGGTCGAGTGGGGACATCTGACCGTGCGGGTCCGGGGCCGCCGCTGCCGGTGCGGGGCGCTCGGCTGCCTGGAGGCGTACGCGGGTGCCGAGTCGCTGCTCGCCCGGTGGCGGGAGGAGGGCGGCCGGGTCCCCGACGGCGCCGACGAGGAGACCGCCCTCACCACGATGCTCGCCGCGGCCCATCCGCCCGAGGGGACCGCGGCCGACCCCGTCGCGCTGGCCGTCCTGGAGGAGACCGCCGAATACCTCGGAGCGGGCCTGTCCGACCTGATCAACCTCTTCCAGCCCGAGCGCATCCTCATCGGCGGCTGGGCGGGCCTGGCGCTCGGCGCGCGCTTCCTGCCCGCCGTACGCCGCCACGCCATGTCGTACGCGCTGCGTCACCCGGCCGGGAAGGTGACCGTCGAGCTGGGACGGCTCGGGCCCGACGCGGTCACCGTCGGTGCCGCGATCCTGCCGCTCGCGGACTTCTTCGCCCGCGGCGGACGGCGCCCCGACCCGGCACCGGAGTATCCGCTCCCCGCGTGGCGCACGGCACTCCAGGAGCGGACCCCGCGCTGAGGTTTGGGCGATCAGCGCGGAGGTACTCGCGTGGCGCCCGGACCACAGAAGGGAGCACGCCGTGACCGACCACCGCCTCGAAGGACCCGGCGAGAACGGTGAGCCCATCCCGCGGGACATGCCGGACCAGCAGGCCGACGACGGCGAGGACCCCTGGGAGGTCGCCCCGCGCTTCACGGGCACCGGCGAGAAGGACGGGCGCCGGAGCGACGACGAGACCGACGAGCCCACCGGTGACGTCCCCGACACGGACGAAGCGGGGACGGGCCGGCAAGGAGCACCGTGCTCGGGGACGGTTCACCCCGAGCACCCGGTGCCGGACGAGCCCTCCGCCTGAGGAGGGCATCCCAACCGAGGGCCGCAGCCGGCTGTGGGGGTCGGCTGCGGCCCTCGAGCACGTTCAGGGCCGGTGCAGCCCGCCGGCTCAGCCCACCTTGCGTCCGCGCAGCGGCTCCGTCCGCGCTCCAGCGCCCTGCCGCAGGCCCAGCAGGAACTCCTCCAGCACCTCGGGAGCCGTGTGCTCCGGTCGCCAGCCCAGCTCCGTACGCGCCCGTGTGCAGTCCATGAGAGGCAGCCGCAGGACCGCGTCGAACAGGTGCGGTGAGGCGGGCAGCAGGTGCAGGCCCCATGCGGCGGCGATCGCCGACCGGGCCGCGGTGCGCGGCAGCCGCACCGGCCGCGCGTCGAACATCTCGCCCAGCAGCCGGGCGTCGACCGGCGGGTCCGCCGCCAGGTTGAAGGCGCCCCGGACGTCGGAGTGCAGCGCGAGCCGGTAGGCGTTCGCCGCGTCGTCCGTGTGCAGGGCCTGCATCCGCAGTCCCGGGATGTCGGGCAGGACGGGCAGCAGCTCGGGGCGGGCCAGCGGGCCGGGCAGGAACCTGCCGCCGAAGATGCGCCGCTGTTCGCTCGCGGACTCCCGCCGGAACAGGAAGGCGGGCCGCATCCGCACCACCCGCGTTGCGGGGTGGTCACGCTCGAAGGTGTCCAGCGCCCGCTCCAGATAGGCCTTCTCCCGGCAGTACGCGGCATCCGGCCAGCCGTGCGTCGGCCAGGACTCGTCCACCGCCTCGTCCTTCGGCCCGGGCGAGTACGCGCCGACCGACGAGGCGTGCACCAGCGCCGGAACGCCGGCGGTGGCCACCGCCTCGAAGACCCGCATGCTGCCGAGCACGTTGGTGCGCCAGGTCGCCGCCGGGTCGTGCGTCGGCTGGAACGCCCAGGCCAGATGGACCACCGCGTCGGCGTCCGAGAACCGCTCCGCCAGTCCGGGCCGCCCGGAGGCCAGATCGACGGCGGCCCAGTCCGTCTTCGGCGGCGACCAGTCGGGGATCCGCCGGGCCAGCCCCAGCACGGAGGCGACCTCGGGGTCCTCCGACAGTACACGCACCACGCTCGTGCCGACGTTGCCGGTGGCCCCGGTGACGACGACCCTCTTGCCCGTTCCGATGCTCACTGCGCACTCCTCTCGGCCGCCTGGTTTCACGAGAGGTGCCGAGTACCCGGGTTCCATGTCCCGGACTCCGGACCGCTGGGGTGGGTCACCGGTCCTCGTCGCCCGGGACCGTCTCCGCCCAGAGGTTCTCCGCCTGGAGCAGCAGGGTGCCCAGGACCGCCGTGTGGGCGGCGCCCTCCCCGGCGTGCCGGCGCAGCTTCTCCTGCAACTCCTCGTGCAGTTCCTGCATCGCCTTCTGCGTCTCGTCGTCCGGCCGGGCGGTCACGCTGCCGTCGAGCAGGCTGTCGGCCTCGGCGCACAGGGCGTCCCCGATCAGCTCCAGCAGCCGTGCGTACGAGCGGAGGGCCGGGCCCTCCGGCGGGGCGGGGGACCGGTTGTCGTCCACGGACACCGCGAGGGCCCGGGTGAGCGTGGCCACGTGCCCGGTGACCCGGCCGAGCCGCTCGTCCTCGTCCACTGCCGGCAGCACATCGTCGTGCGGTACGCGGTGCAGGGCGCGCAGCGGCGCGTAGGTCAGGCGCAGGCTCTCCTGGCTCCACCGGCGCGCCGAACGCAGCGCCTTCAGCCGGTGGTCCAGCCGGTTCGAGGCACTCACCCAGCCGGCGGCGGTCTGCGCGTCCCAATCGCCCTCGCGCAGATCGCCGGCGACGGTGTGCAGCACCTCCCCCGCCTCCCGGGCGAGCGCCGCCAGGTTCTCCCGTACGTCCCGCAGGTGGATCGGGGGCAGGACGAGCGCGTTGACGGCGACGCCGATGACGGCGCCGATCGCTGCCTGGCCCACCCGGTGCCCGACGGCCGGCAGGCTCACCATGCCCGAGGAAATGGTGAACAGGGCCGTCGTCGCCGCGTAGATGCCCTGGTCGCCGAAGCGGGGCCAGTTCGCGAGCAGCATCAGCACCGGCACGGACAGGGCGAGCGCGCCGGTCGTGTCGCCGGTGATCGCCTGGGCCCCCGAGGCCACGAGCGTGCCGACGCAGATCGCGCCGAACTGCCGCGCCCCCTGTACCAGGGAGCTGAAGACGGTGGCCTGCACCAGCACCAGCGCCACCCAGGGCGCCATCAGCGCCAGCGGGTCGTCCATCCAGACGCCGCCCACCACCCAGGCGAGCACGGCCGCCCCGGCCGCCTTCAGCGACTGGACGACCAGGTCCCGCTCCCGCCCCGGCCCGCGCCACGCCGCCCGCACGGCCTCCCAGGCGGACCGCGAGTCCCGCCGCAGGGCGTCCAACGGCCGCACCCTTCGCGTGCCCTGCTGCAGATCTCCGATCCGCCCCCGGCCCATGGCTGTTCCCCGGGGCCGCGCATCCGGGGCCGCCCCCGTTTCTCCGTTCATGTCCCTCCGCCGGCGGAAGGCTCCCGCCCTCCGCCGTACCTCACTCGTCTCACGCGTCATACGCGGCGGGTATCCGCCTGACCGGCGGTTTCACGTTCTTCATGCCAGCGGGCTGTCGCCCAGGGCGGACAGCAGGTGCGCGGGGTCGGCGTAGACCGCGTCCGCGCCGGACTCCGCGAGGTCGGCGCGCGGGATGCCGCCGCACAGGACACCCACACAGCGCACCCCCGCCCTGCTGCCGGCCTGCATGTCCCACACGGTGTCGCCGACGAACACCGCCCGCCGGGCCGGCACCCCGGCCAGTTCCAGGGCGTGCTCGACCGGCTCGGAGGCGGGTTTGCCCTCGTCGACGTCGTCGGCGCTGGCGGTGGCGGTGATGGCCTCGTCCGCGTCGATCGCCCGGCGCAGCGCGCCCAGCTCCGCGCCGCCCGCCGAGGTGGCCAGCACCACCGTCCAGCCGTCCCGGTGCAGCCGCCGCAGCAGTGCTCCGGCCTCCGGCAGCGCGGGCAGCCGGTCGAAGTACTGCCCGTACAGCGCCTTGTGGCCGGCACTGATGTCCGCGTCCTGGTCCGTGTCCCGGTCGTCACCCAGCAGATGGGCGACCAGGTCGGTCGACGGCAGGCCCACGGCCCGGTGGATGGCGTGCATCGGCACCTGGTGGCCCACCTGCCGGAAGGCCTCCCACCAGGTCACGACATGCAGATGGTTGGTGTCGACCAGCGTGCCGTCGACATCGAACACGGCCGCCCGTTCCGCGCGTCCCATAGGTGCAGTTCCTTTCTCTCCGGCCACGCGGGTACCACGTCAGCCGCCCCCCACGCCGGACGGCACCCGCCGCTCATGGGTCCAGGCCAGCAGCTCCTCCAGGGACCACGTGGTCACCACCCGCTCGGGCGGCACCCCGCACTCCTCGGCCCGCGCGCACCCGTTGATCTGCCAGTCCAGCTGCCCCGGCGCGTGCGCGTCGGTGTCGATGGAGAACAGCACCCCGGCGTCCACGGCGCGGCGCAGCAGCCGCCGCGGCGGGTCCAGCCGCTCCGGCCTGCTGTTGATCTCCAGGGCCGTGCCCGTCTCCGCGAGCGCGGCGAACACCTCGTCCGCGTCGAACTCCGACTCCGGCCGCCCCCGCCCGGTCACCAGCCGCCCCGTGCAGTGCCCCAGCACGTCCGAGTGCGGATCCCGCACGGCGGCCACCATCCGCCGGGTCATCGACCGCGCGTCCATGCGCAGCTTGGAGTGCACCGACACCACCACCACGTCGAGCCGCTCCAGCAGCTCCGGCTCCTGGTCGAGCGCGCCGTCCTCGAGAATGTCGCACTCGATGCCGGTCAGCAGCCGGAACGGCGCCCAGGTCTCGTTGAGCTCCGCCACCACGTCCAGTTGCTCCCGCAGCCGCTCGGGGGACAGCCCGCGAGCCACCGTCAGCCGCGGCGAGTGATCGGTCAGCGCCGCCCAGTCGTGGCCCAGCTCAGCGGCGGCCCGGCCCATCTCCTCGATCGGGCTGCCGCCGTCCGACCAGTCGGAGTGCAGATGGCAGTCCCCGCGCAGCAGCGCCCGCAGCTTCTCCCCGCCCCGGACGACCGGGCGTGCGTTCTCGGCCTCGCCCTCCAGCTTGTCCAGATAGCCGGGGACCTCGCCGGCCAGCGCCTCCCGCACGACCTGGGCTGTCTTCGGGCCGACGCCCTTGAGCCCCTCCAGCGAACCGTCCGCCGCCCGCCGGCGCACCTCGTCCCCGCCGAGGTCCTTCAGTACGCGAGCTGCCGTACGGAAGGCGCGCACGCGGTAGGTCGGTGCCAGGGACCGCTCCAGCAGGAAGGCGATCCGGTCCAGTGCCTCGACGGGATCCATCGCCACCTCCACCTCAAGGGTTCCAAAGGGCCCGGCGGGCCGCACGACGGGCGCGCGGTTGTTTGCCCGGTGGCCCCCGGGTACTGCGATGCCTCGCCCCCATCCCTCGACGAGGAGGCCCGTCATGTCCGACCCCACCGCGCCCACCGGCAAGGTCGCCGTGATCACCGGCGCCGACTCCGGCATCGGCCGTGCCACCGCCGTCCACCTGGCGCGGGCCGGCATGGACGTCGGCATCACCTATCACACCGACCGCAGGGGCGCGGAGGAGACGGCCGACGAGGTGCGCGCGCACGGGCAGCGCGCCGAGGTCGCCCGGATGGACCTCACCCGGCTGCCCGACGCGGCGGACACCGCCGACGAGCTGTGCGAGCGACTGGGCCGCATCGGCGTGCTGGTCAACAACGCCGGCACCGGCACCATGACGCCCTTCCTCGACCTGGAACTGACCGACGTGCGCGAGGTCCTCGACGTGGATCTCGTCGGGCCGTTCCTGTGCGGGCAGAAGGCGGCCCGGCACATGATCGGGCACGGCGAGGGGGGCTGGATCATCAACGTCACGTCCGTCCAGGAGCACCAGCCGCGAGTGGGCGCCGCACCGTACTGTGCCGCCAAGGGGGGGGGGCTCGGGCTGCTGACCCAGGTCATGGCCCTCGAACTGGCCGAGCACCGCATCACCGCCAACGCGGTCGCCCCCGGGGAGATCTCCACGCCCATGACCGGGCAGGAGGACACCGACCCGCACACCGAGAGCCGCCCCGGCATCCCGCTCGGCCGGCCGGGTGACGCCCGCGAGGTCGCCGCGGTCGTCGCCTTCCTCGCCGGTCCGGACGCCTCGTACGTCACCGGCGCCTCCTGGAGCGTCGACGGCGGCATGCTGCGGATAAGTCCGCAGGCCGGTTCCCACCTGACCGGCCACGACTGGCGCCGCCCCTGAGCGGCCGGCCGGTCCGCCGGGTCCTGGACCCGCGCCACGGCCGGTTGCGTTCTACGCTCGATGCATGACCGAAAGCGCGAGCCCGTACATATCCCACCCGCGGATCCTGGTGCTCGGGGTCCAGCCGGGCACACCGCCGTTCCGGATCGTCCAGATCGACGGCCAGGTGGTCGGGGAGGCCCGGGCCGTCACCGACGTCCTGGCGGCCGCGGCCGCGTTCGGCATCCCCGTGCACGACATGGACGATCCGGACGTGGTCCGCTGGGTGGGCGGGGACAAGTTCACCTGGACCCTGCACTGAGGCCGTCCGCGCGCACGGCGCGTGCCTAGGCCTTGCCGGCCGGCGGCTTCTCCTCCGCCCGGGCCGGGCGGGGCCTGCGGGCGTGCACGGCCCTGCTGAGCCGGCGTCCCAGGAGGAGGTAACCGATGAGCGCCCCCGACGTGTTGAGGATGACGTCGTCGATGTCGAAGGCGCGGCCGGTGACCAGGGCTCCCTGGGCGAACTCCACCAGGAGCATCACGATCGCGGTCAGGAACAGTACGCGCAGGATGCCGCGGGTGCGGGGGGCGACCACGGGCACCAGGACGCCGAAGGGAACGCCCAGCAGGATGTTGCCGCCGATCTGCTTGACGGCGTCCCGCAGTTGGGGCTGGTCGAGGTAGGCCTTCAGGGAGCTGCCGGGTTGCAGATTGCTGTGGGTCAGCGCCTCCGAGGCCGGGGAGGGCTGCAAGGTCAGCCGGGCCAGCACCACGGCGAAGGCGACCATGAACGTGAACGCGCACAGCATCGCCAGCAGCCGGACGGGCAGCGGGAGGGGGCGGCGCTCGCTCCCTGACCCGGTGGTCCGGGGACGTGAGGCTGCACTGGCCATGAGGGTCCTCCACTCTTCAACTTCCCTGCGTGACAGGGCGGTTACCCCCGGACGCGGTGACGATGCCGTGGGGGGCGCGTTCCCGGCCACGGTCCCCCTGCGGCACCGCCGGGGGACCGTCACCCACCCTCCGTTGCCCGCGTTCGGCCCCGGCACTCCTGCGGTGGGCGTCACAACGGGGCGGGGCCCACGGCCCCGCCCCGTCGCCAGGGGCCGGATCAGCTCCCGTACGAGACGTGCACCTGCTTGAAGCCGAGGGAGCGCAGCAGGCCTTCGAGCATGCCCGTGGTGTTCGACTCGGCGCGTGCGGTCAGCTCGCTCTCCTTCGCCGCGTCGCCGATGTGCCGTACCGCCAGCTTCTGGACGGCCTGTTCGCCGTTGGGATTGTCCGAGAAGAGGTCGCCGAGGCGGTCGAGGAGGCCGCGCTGCTTGGAGACCGCGTAGGAGCGGTCGGGGTCGAGGGCGGGCTTGCCCAGTTGTGCGTGGGGCAGCCGGAGCGTGGCGGACGTGCGGTCGTCGTTGACCTTCACGTCGTTCTCGCCGACCTTGCCCAGGTCGACGTAGGCGTCGACGGTGCCCGCACCGACGTACAGCGTGCGGGACCCGCGGATCGCGTCGGGCAGGAGCTTGGCGTCCTTCTCCAGGTCCACGACGACCTGGAAATTGCCGGACGCGGCGTCGTAGCGGCTGATGTCCTGGATGGACTTCAGCAGCGCCGGGCCGGACCGGTCCTGGGTCTCGGTGCCGAAAAGGTCCTTCAGGCCCGGGAACACGCTCAGCCGGAGCCCCGCGAAGAACACGACGAGCAGCAGCACGAGCGCGGCCACCACCTTCGCCCAGCCGGGCATGCGCCTGGGGAGGCGCTTGACGGGAGTCGTCATGCGACGGCCCTCCTTCCTACTGTCCGGATGCCCACCCCGCTCCCGGCCAGACCGCCGGATCCGGGGCGGGACGGCCGCGGCGGAAGCACGCGGGGCGCACGCCCGTCACGGGCGGGACGTCGCCCCGGGCTGTTCCAGCGCCGCGTCCAGCGTCGGCTGCGGAGGCAGCAGCCGGGACAGGCCGGTGATCCGCAGGACGCGCAGTGTCAGCGGGTGCGCGCAGACGAGGAGCACCTGGCCGCGCCGGTCAAGCACCCGGCTGCGGGCCCGGTACAGCAGCCTGAGTCCGGAACAGTCGAAGAAGTCGATTCCGCTGAGGTCGATGACGACGCGGGCGGCCGGGAGGGCCGTCTCCCGGTCCAGGTGCGGCGCGATCTCCGAGGCCGCGGCGAGATCGATCTCACCGCGGAACTCCAGCACCGTGTGGCCCCGTTCCCGGCGTACGCGCAGATGCCGGGTGAGCGGTGCAGGTTCCTGCCGCACGACGAGATCGCCTCCAGCCTGCTCCGTGCGTGGGGAGGGGCACGGGCTCAACGCCGTTCCCCGCCCTGCAAGTTACCCTCCAACGAGTGAATTTGAGCATGTTCGATTGACATATGTCTGTGAAGACCCGCCGAGTTGGCCGAGGTTCGCGCCGGGGCGTGCGCGGGTGGGGTTCACGCGGCGCGTCCCGAGGCCCCGACCGGACTACGACAGGGCGTGCCAGGCCTTGGTGAGTGCCTGGCGGAACTGCTCGGTCTGCCGTGCGGTGAGGTCGCGCACCATCCGCTCCTCCAGTTCCCGGACCGGTCCGGCGTGCCGGGCGAGCACCTCGCGGCCGGAGTCGGTGAGCAGGATCAGCAGCTCCCGGCGGTTGCGGGGGTTGCGCTCCCGGCGCACCAGCCCGCGGCCCTCCAGGGAGCGGACCAGGTCCGCGATCGACTGGGCGGTGACGAAGGAGTCCCGCGCCAGCTGGGCCGCGGACAGCCCGTCGTGCCGTTCCAGCACGGTCAGCGCCGTGTACTGCAGAGCGGTGATCCCGGAGCTCCTGACCAGCTCGTCCAGATGGGAGCGCACGACGAGCTCCACCTGTTTCACCATGTAGAGCAGGGAAGGGGGCGCCTTGGTCGCCTGTGCGTCCAGCATGGAGTCAGGCTAGAGCATTGACAGGATTCCTGTCTCTCATAAAACTGCGCACAGACAGGAATCCTGTTTGTTGAAAACTTGGCAACGATGCTGAGGAGTGGCGATGACCACCTTCGAGGGCACACCCGGGCAGTTGTTCATCGGGGGCCGGTGGCGGGAGGCCGCCGACGGGGCGCGCACCGGGGTGGTCGACCCGTCCCGGGGAACCGTCGTCACCACCGTGGCCGAGGCGGGCCCGGCCGACGTCGACGCCGCCGTACGCGCCGCCCGCGAGACGTTCGACGGCGGATCCTGGTCCGGTCTGAGCGGCCGCGAGCGCGGCCGGGTCCTGCAACGCGTCGCCCGGCTGATCCGAGACAACGCCGACGAGCTCGCCGCGCTGGAGAGCCTGGACGCCGGCAAGCCAATCACACTGTGCGGTGCGGTCGACGTCACCAACGCGGCCAACGACTACGAGTACTACGCCCATCTCGCCCAGAGTCAGGACGGCGCGCTGCGCGACCTCCCGATGAACGCCCTCGCCTACACCAAGCGCGAGCCCCTCGGAGTGGTGGCCGCGATCACCCCGTTCAACTTCCCCCTGATCCTGGCCGGTTCGAAGATCGCCCCGGCACTGGCCGCCGGCAACACCGTCGTCCACAAGCCCGCCGACGAGACTCCGCTCAGCGCCCTGTACATGGCCCGGCTGCTCCAGGAAGCGGGTGTCCCCGACGGCGTGGTCAACGTCGTCACCGGCAGCGGCCCGGTGGCGGGCGAGGCGCTGCTGCGGCACCGCGGAGTCGACAAGGTCGCCTTCACCGGGTCCACCGCGATCGGCCGGCACGTGGCGAGCGTCGCCGGCGAGGCGCTCAAGCCCGTCACCATGGAGCTCGGCGGGAACGCCGCCCACATCGTCTTCGAGGACGCCGACCTGGAGAGGGCGGTCGGCGCGGTCATCAAGGGCTTCGTCTTCAACACCGGCCAGTTCTGCATGGGCGGCCCGCGTCTGCTGGTGGCCCGCTCGGTGTACCCGACCCTGCTCGGCATCCTCGCGGAGGCCGTGCCCGGTGTACCGGTCGGCGATCCGCGCGACCCGGCCACCGTCATCGGCCCGATGGCGGCCGAGAAGCACCTGAAGAAGGTCGAGGAGTACGTCGCCCTGGCCCGCAAGGAGGGCGCCCGTATCGTCTGCGGCGGCGAACGGCTCGACCTGGACGGCGGCTACTACTACCGGCCCACCGTCATCGCGGGCCTGGCGAACGACTCCCGCGTGATCCAGGAGGAGATCTTCGGCCCGGTCCTCACCGTGCAGCCCTTCGACGACGAGGACGAGGCCGTCGCCCTCGCCAACTCCACCCCCTACGGCCTGGCCTCGGGGGTCCAGACCGCCGCCCTCGCCCGCGCCCACCGGGTCGCCGACCGGCTCCAGGCGGGCATCGTCTGGGTCAATGACTGGGCCATGCTCGACCCCGCGGTGCCCTTCGGCGGGGTGAAGGACTCCGGCTACGGCCGCGAGTACGGGCCCGAGGCCCTCGCCGGTTACACCAAGGTCAAGTCCGTCGTCGTCTCGCTCGGCTGAGCGACCGTCAAGGAGTCATCGCGATGCCCTTCACCACCCGTGCCGCGGTCGTCGAGTCCGGCGGCGCGCCCTTCACCCTCTCCGACGTCGTCCTCGATGCGCCGGGCCCGCACGAGGCGCTGGTCCGCATGGTTGCCGCCGGCCTGTGCCACACCGATCTCGGAGTGGCGAGCGGCGGGCTGCCCTTCCCGCTGCCCGGCGTCCTGGGCCACGAGGGCGCGGGCGTCGTCGAGGCCGTCGGCCGCGCCGTCACCGGCGTCGCGCCGGGCGACCACGTCCTGCTCTCCTTCACCTCCTGCGGTGACTGCCGCAACTGCCGTGGCGGGCATCCGGCGTACTGCGCGACCTGGCTGCCGCTGAACCTGATCGGCGGCAGCCGGGCCGACGGCACGAGCACCATCAGCCGGGACGGCGAGAGGCTGGGCGGCCACTTCTTCGGCCAGTCCTCCTTCGCCGAGCTGGCCCTGGCCGACGAGCGCAGCCTCGTCAAGGTCGACCCGGAGGTGCCGCTGGAATCGATCGCCCCGCTGGGCTGCGGCGTACAGACCGGTGTGGGCGCCGTGTGGAACGTCCTGCAGCCGGAGACCGGCGGCACGGTCGTCGTCCTGGGCGCCGGAGCGGTCGGCCTGTCGGCGGTGATGGCGGCGGCGCTCACCCCGGCCACCAGGATCGTCGCCGTCGACCGGGTCGCCGAACGCCTCGCCCTGGCAAGGGAGCTGGGCGCCACCCACACCGTCGACACGAGCGGGACGGACCTCGCCCGGGCCCTCGGCGAGATCACCGGGGGACGGGGCGCGGACGGGGTCGTGGAGACCACGGGCAACGTCGGTGTCCTGCGTCAGGGCGTCGACGGGCTGGCAGCCCGAGGCACCCTGGTCGTGGTCGGCGCCCCGCCCTTCGGCACCGAGGTCGCCCTCGACGTCAACGGCCTGCTCGGGGGCAAGCGCGTCGTCGGCCTGACCCTCGGCGACAGCGAGACGCAGACCATGATCCCGGCCCTGGTCGCCCTGGTGAAGGACGGACGGCTCCCGCTGCACCGCCTGATCGGCGCCTACCCCTTCGACGACATCGAGCGGGCGGTCCAGGACATGAGGTCCGGCAAGACGATCAAGCCGGTCCTGACGTTCTGACACCGCCCGCGACGCCGGCTCAGTCGTTCAGCAGGACCAGCTTCCCCGTCGTACGGCCGGTGTCGCCGAGGGCGTGTGCCTCGGCGGCCTCGGCCAGCGGGAAGGTCCCGGCGATCGTGGCGCGCAGCTTCCCCGCCTCCACGAGCCCGGCGACCGCCTCCATGCCGCTGCGGTCGGCGTCCACCAGCATCCGCAGCGCCCGCACACCGAGCCGCTCGGCCTCCTCGTACAACTCGTCCGAGCCGCCCGGGAGGATCGAGACCAGGACACCGCCGGGGCGCAGCACGCGCAGCGAGCGCAGGGCGTTGTCGCCGCCGATCGTGTCCAGGACGACGTCGGCGTCCTTCACGGCCTCGGTGACGTCCGTCTCCCGGTAGTCGATCGCCTCGTCGACGCCGATGCCGCGCAGGAACTCGTGCTTGCCCGCGCTCGCCGTGCCGATCACATAGGCGCCGCGCGCCTTCGCGATCTGCACCGCCACGTGCCCGACCCCGCCGGCCGCGGCGTGGATCAGCACCCGCTGCCCGGGCCGGAGGTCCGCGTGTTCGGTCAGCGCCTGCCAGGCGGTGAGCGAGACCAGCGGGAGCGCGCCCGCCTGGGTGTGGTCGACGCCGGCCGGCTTGCGGGTCAGGGCGCGGACCGGGGCGATGACGTATTCGGCGTGCGAGCCGTGCCCGTACGGATACGGCAGCATGCCGAAGACCTCGTCACCGGGAGCGAAGGCCGCGACGCCGATGCCGACCGCCTCCACCACCCCGGAGACGTCCCAGCCCAGGACGAAGGGCGGCTCGCCCAGGAATCCGCCGGTGGCGCGGTGCTTCCAGTCGGTGGGGTTGACTCCGGCGGCCCGCACCCGGACCAGTACCTCGTTGGGCTTCGGTACCGGGCGTCCGATCTCCGCTTCCTTCAGGACCTCGGGGCCGCCGAGGACGTCCTGGGTGATGACTCGCATCGTGTTCTGTGTGCTCATGGTCAACCAGCGTGCCGGTCCGCGCCCGCCGCGCCAATGGCAAGATTGCCAACATTCGATACGATCGTGCCATGCGACGTGAACGAGTGGTGGTCCTGGCCCTGGACGGGGTGTACCCCTTCGAGCTGGGCATCCCCAGCCGGATCCTCGGTGCGGCCGACGGCCGGTACGAGGTCCTCACCTGCTCGGCCGACGGCCGTCCGGTGCGCACCAACGCGGACTTCGGCGTCACCGTGGAGCACGGCCCCGAGATCTTGTCGACGGCGGACACCGTCGTGATCGCGCCCGTCGCCCCCGACCGGCTGGCCGACGAGGTGTCCGACGACGTCCTGGGGGCGCTCGCGCTCATCCGCCCCGGCACCCGCACCGTCTCCATCTGCACCGGCGCCTTCGTCCTCGCCGCCGCCGGTCTCCTCGACGGGCGCCGGGCGACCACCCACTGGCAGGTCGCCGACCGCTTCCGGCGCATGTTCCCGCGCGTCGACCTCGACCCGGACGTGCTGTTCGTCGACGACCACCCGTTCCTGACCTCCGCCGGGGCCGCCTCCGGCGTGGACATCTGTCTGCACCTGGTCCGCAAGGACCACGGCAGCCGGCTGGCCAACAGCGTCGCCCGGCGCTGCGTCGTCCCGCCCTTCCGGGACGGCGGCCAGGCCCAGTACATCGAGCAGCCCGTCCCCGAGCAGGGCGCCGCGAGCACCGCGGCCACCCGCGCCTGGGCTCTGGAGCGCCTCGACGAACCGCTCACCCTGGCCGACCTCTCCGGCCACGCGCGGATGAGCCAGCGCACCTTCGCCCGCCGCTTCCAGGGCGAGGTGGGCCTCAGCCCCGGCCGCTGGCTGATCCAGCAGCGCGTGGTCAGGGCGCGGCACCTGCTGGAGTCCAGCGACCTGACGGTTGATCAGATCGCGGGCCGGGTCGGCTTCGCGACCGGCGCTTCGCTGCGCCAGCACCTGCACGCGGCGATCGGCGTCTCCCCGCAGGCCTACCGCCGTACGTTCCAGACCGCCCGCTGATGTCGGCGGCTCACATGCACTTCTTCCTGACGGCACGCCAATTCCACTGACAGCAAAGCCATTTGTCGACCTGTTGCCCTCTGTCGGAGCGTGACGGAACCCTCACGTCCGGGGCCCGGTGCGATTGATCCTTTCGGGTCCAAACCCGATAAGGTTCCGATCGGCGCTGCGAGTTGACGCGATCGCGTCCAGTCGACCCGCGGTGCGTACTCATGAGTGCGGTCCACCCCCCCCTGTTCGTTCGTGTTGCTTCGAAGGATGCAGATGGAACTCGCCACTCCGCCACCGGCGGCGCGGGCCCCTGTCGCCTGGTACAGCTGGTGGTTGATGCCGCTGGGCCTGGGAGGCGGGACCGTTGCCGCCACGTTCATGAGCTCGGAGCGAATAACCGCGGCCGTCGCCGGAGTCGCGGCGACAGCGGCCGGAGCCGTGTGCGTACGGCTGCTGCTGCGCACCAGGGCACAACTGCACCGGGCGGAGAGCTCCTTCCGTGCCACGCAGGCCGAGCACAACCAGCAGTGGCAGCAGCACGTGACCGGCCTGGAACGGAAGTTCTCCGCCGAACGCGCCGGCCTGGAATCCCAGCTCAACGAGCAGAACGCGACGTACGAGCGGCGCCTGGCCGAGCAGAGCGCCGCCTACGAGTCGCAGCTCGCCGACCGGTCCCGCGCCTACGAGGAACGGCTGACCGAGCAGGCCACGTCCTACGAGGCCCAGCTCGCCGACCAGGCCGAGGTCTGGCAGGAGCAGCTCTCCCACCAGCTCGCCGCGGTCGCCCGGCTCGCCGACGAGCAACTGCCCGACGCGATGGCGAAGCTGCGCGCCGGCGACGCCATCGACGACCTGCTGCCCGCCGTCAACCAGTGCGCCAAGGTCAGCTCGGAGCTCCAGGCCGAACTGCGCAAGCTGCTGCGCACCTCCCTGATCGGCCTGGAGACGGAGTTCGACCGCTCCACCTCCGCCGAGCAGGCCGTGATCAGCATCGGCAACCGCATCCACGTCCTGACCAGCAAGCTCCGCGGCCGGCTGCACGAGATGCAGGGCGAACACGGCCGGCTGCCGGCCGTCGCCCGGGGCCTGATGGAGCTCGACCAGGAACTCGGCCCCGCCGACTCGCTCGCCGCGAGCATCGGCGTGCTCGGCGGCTCCGACCGGCCCGGCCGGCAGTGGCAGGAGCCGCAGCGCCTGCTGAGCGTGGTGCGCGGCGGCATCGGCCGCATCAAGGACTTCCACCGGATCCAGGTGCGTCACCTGCCCGAACTCGGCGTCGACGGCGGCCTCGTCGATCACCTCACGCTGATCCTGGCCCACCTCCTGGACAACGCGGCCCGCTACTCGCCGCCCACCGAGCCGGTGCTCATCTCCGGCAGGGAGGTGCCCAACGGCGTCGGCATCGAGATCCAGGACTCGGGCAAGGGCCTGAGCGAGGAGAAGAAGCGCGAGGCCGAGCACGCCCTCGCGGGCACCGCGCCCGGCGCGGGCCTCGGCGGCATCACCGAGGACGCCAACATCGGCCTGCGCGTCGTCGGCGCCCTCGCCCGCCGCTACGGCATCCGCGTCACCTTCGCGGACTCCCCGTGGCTCGGCACCTCCGTGGTGGTCGTGGTCCCGCACAAGTACTTCAGCCCGCTTCCCGCGGCCGCGCCCGCCGCGGCCGCGCCGGCGACGTCCGCGTCCGCCCCGCAGGCCCGTGCCGCCACCGCCGCCCCGGCCCGCGAGACGGCCATCGTGCCCGAACAACGGGCCGCGCGGGCCGAGACCGGGGAGACCACACCCGGCGGACTGCCCCGGCGCCGCAGCAAGCGGAACGAGACGGAGCCCAGGCCCGCCGAGCGAAGCGACCGGACAACCGTGGCCGCCGTCCCGCCGGACGCGTCCTTCTCGGGACTCGCCGCCTTCGCCACCGCCGGACGTGACGCGGCGGAGGCCCTCGAGCCGGCCGACGACGGCGACACCCTCGCCGGCCGCGAGTACACCGAGCACCGCACCGAAGAGAGCGACTAGTCCTCATGACGCAACAAGGAACAGACGTGAGCTGGGCGCTCCGCGATCTCGTCGAGAGCATCCAGGAGATCCGTTTCGCCCTCGTGGCCTCCAGTGACGGCAAGGCCATCACCTCCTACGGCGCCGAAGACCCCGACGACGTAGACCGCTTCGCGGCCGTGGTGGCCGGCCTGCAGGCCCTGGCCCAGCCGGTCGCCGAGCAGTTCCCGAAGTACGCCGGGCAGTTGCGCCTGGCGATGATCGAGGTGGACGGCGGGCACCTCTTCGTCGTGCGCGCGGGCGTGGAGACGTACCTCGGTGTCCTCGCCAGGGAAGGCCTCGACCAGGGGCTGCTGGGACATCAGATGAGGGACCTGGCCCGCAGGATGGGTGAACTCCTCGGCACCACTCCGCGCCTGGAGGAGCACTCTGGATGAGTGCTCCCCGCAGACCGTCGGACCCGTCCGGTCTCGAGCGCTACTACGTCCTCACCGGGGGGCGCAGCGGACCGGGCGGTTCGGCGTCGAGCCTCGACGTGGCGACCCTGGTCGTCGCCCGCGCCGCCCCGTTACCGGGCATGCAGCACGAGCACGAGGAGATCCTCCGCCGCTGCCGGGACCCGCTGTCGGTCGCCGAACTCGGCGCTCACCTCGGGCTCCCCTTCAACATTCTCGCGGTGCTGCTGTCGGACCTGCTGGACGCAGGTCGCGTCGAAGCCCGTAACCCCATTCCGGCACACGACGCCGGCCGCGGGCCCGACCTCGCGCTCCTTGAGGAGGTACTCAGTGGACTTGAAAGGCTTTGACCAACCCGGAGGCTCGGCCGGGGACACCCGGTCGGTGAAGGTGATGATCGCGGGCGGCTTCGGCACCGGGAAGACCACCATGGTCCGGTCGGTCAGCGACATCAAGCCGCTCACCACCGAGGAGACCCTCACCCAGGCCAGTGCCGACGTCGACCACCTCATCGGCGTCGCCGACAAGACGCAGACCACCGTCAGCCTGGATTTCGGCAAGATCGGCATCAACGAGAGCCTGGTGCTGTACCTGTTCGGCACGCCCGGCCAGGAACGGTTCTGGTTCCTGTGGAACGGCCTGTTCAAAGGGGCCCTCGGGGCGATCGTCCTGGTGGACACGCGCCGCCTGGAGTCCAGTTTCCGGGCGATCGAGGAGATGGAGCGCCAGGAGGTCCCCTTCGTTGTCGCGCTGAACGTCTTCCCCGACTCCCGGAACTACCCGGTCGAGGAGATCCGGGACGCCCTGGACATCCCCGGGCACACCCCGGTCGTGGCCTTCGACGCCCGTGACCGGGCCTCCAGCCGGGACGTCCTCGTCGCCCTGATCCACCATCTGAAGGAACGCTCCGCCGTGGCCCTGGAGCCCCGATGAACGACCAGACCGAAACCAGCCCGCAGGCCGTGCGGGGCTGCCCCGTCGCCCACCACGGCGCCGAACCGGCCCGGCTGTACGGCCCGGAGGCCGCGACCGACCCGGTGGGCATCTACGAGCGGCTGCGCAAGGAGCACGGCTCGATCGCGCCGGTCCTGCTCGAAGGCGACGTGCCCGCCTGGCTGGTGCTCGGCTACCGGGACAACCGGCGGGTGCTCGACAACCCCCGCCAGTTCAGCCGCGACGCGAGGATCTGGCGGGACTGGCGGGAGGGCCGGGTCGAGGAGACCTCGCCGATCATGCCGATGGTCGGCTGGCGCCCCGACTGTGTGTCCCAGGACGGCGAACCGCACCGCAGGCTGCGCGGCGCCGTCACCGACGGGTTGCAGGCGGCGGCCGCCCGGGGTATCCGGCGGCACGTCACGTACTTCGCGAACAAGCAGATCGACGCGTTCGCCGACACCGGGCGCGCCGACCTCGTGGCCGACTACGCCGAGCAACTGCCGATGCTCGTGCTCACCAGGATGCTGGGCCTTCCCGCGGCGGACGGGCTACGTCTGATCGAGTCGTGCGCCCAGGTCTTCAAGGGCGGTGAGGGCGCCCTCGAGCACAACGACCGGATCATGGAGATCCTCGCGGAACTCGCCGAGCGCAAGCGGGCCGAGCCGGGCTCCGACTTCGCCACGGCCCTGCTGGAGCACCCGGCCGGCCTCGATCACGACGAGGTCGTCAGCCATCTGCGCCTGGTGCTGATCGCCGCGCACACCACCACCAGCAATCTGCTGGCCCGGGTCCTGCAACGAGTCCTCACCGACGCCGCCCGGCTGTCCGGTCTGGTCAGCGGGGAACTGAACATCTCCTCGGTGGTGGAAGAGGTCATGTGGGACGCCCCGCCGCTGTCCGTGCTGCCGGGCCGGTTCGCAACCGCCGACCTGGAGCTCGGAGGCCATCACGTCCAGGAGGGAGAACTGCTCATCCTGGGCCTGGCCGCCGGCAACCTCGACCCGGAGGTACGGCCCGACTCGGCCGTCGCCGTGCAGGGCAACCAGTCGCACCTGGCGTTCAGCGCCGGACCGCACGAGTGCCCGGGGCAGAACATCGGCCAGTCCATCATCGAGATCGGCGTGGACGTGCTGCTGCACCGGCTGCCGGACCTGCGCCTGGCCGTACCGCCGGAAGAACTCGGCTCGACCGCCTCCACGTGGGAGTCCCGGCTGGACGGCCTGCCGGTCGAGTTCGCCGTCTAGTGCCGCGGCGGGCAACGTTTGCCCGTGAAGGAGCGGCGTCCGGTGCGTGCTCTCGGCGTGCCGGCCGGAAGCCCTCGTACGGGGCGTACTCGGGCTTTCGGCCGGTGCG